>JANMWF010000255.1:0-3943 GCA_031393845.1 Nitrosomonadales bacterium
GGCCGCACTATTTGCGCGCTTGGCGATGCCGCCGCATGGCCAGTGCAGGGCTTCCTTAAGCATTTCCGTAGCGAGTTTGAATATCACATCGAACACAAACGTTGTTTGGTGCAAGACTGACGGTTAGGTGAGCAATGATCAACATTGAAATTGACGGCAAGCACATTGAAGTCGAAAACGGATGCTCTGTGATAGATGCGGCGGATCGGTTGGGTATTTATATTCCCCACTTTTGTTACCACAAGAAATTATCCATCGCAGCTAATTGTCGCATGTGTTTGGTGCAGATAGAAAAGGCGCCTAAGCCGCTGCCCGCTTGTGCCACGCCAGTAGCCGAAGGCATGAAAGTTTTTACTGCCTCCGAACAAGCGGTGAAAGCGCAAAAAGGTGTAATGGAATTCTTACTGATTAATCACCCATTGGACTGCCCGATATGTGATCAGGGCGGGGAATGCGAGTTACAGGATCTAGCGGTCGGCTATGGTGGCAGCGCCTCGCGTTACAACGAAGAGAAACGCGTCGTGTTGCACAAAGACATCGGCCCCTTGGTAGCTGCCGAAGAAATGAGTCGCTGTATCAACTGTACCCGTTGCGTGCGTTTCGGCATCGAAATTGGTGGCGCGATGGAACTGGGACAAGCTTTCCGTGGTGAAAATGCGGAAATTATGGCTTTCGTGTCCGACACAGTAGATTCCGAACTGTCCGGTAATATGATAGACCTCTGTCCGGTCGGTGCGCTCACCAGCAAACCATTCCGCTATAGTGCCCGCACTTGGGAGCTATCGCGCCGTAAATCTATTAGTCCGCATGATAGTTTAGGTTCCAACCTGGCGGTGCAGGTCAAAAACAACCGCGTAATGCGGGTGCTGCCCATTGAGAATGAAGACATCAATGAGTGCTGGCTGTCCGATAAAGATCGCTTTAGCTACGAAGGGTTGAACTCAGCTGAACGTCTTACCAAGCCGATGATCAAGCAGGGCGGGAAATGGCTGGAAGTAGAGTGGCAAGTTGCGCTGGAGTATGTGGCTAACGGGCTGCGCCAAATTGCTCATGAGGCGGGTGCGGAATACATAGGCGCGTTAGCCACGCCACATTCCACACTGGAAGAGCTCTATTTATTGCAGAAACTAGCGCGTGGCTTAGGCAGCCATAACGTAGATTTCCGTCTGCGACAGTCTGATTTTAGCGCTGACAGCAAGCAGACCGGTGCACCTTGGCTAGGTATGGCAGTGGCAGATATTAATCATGTTGACCGTTTCCTGCTAGTGGGCAGTTTCTTGCGCAAAGACCATCCGCTGCTGGCGTCACGCGTGCGTCAGGCAACGAAGAAGGGCGCGCAAGTTAATCTGATACATGCTGCCGATGACGATCTGCTGATGCCAATCGCCAACAAGGAGATAGTTCCACCGACCGAAATGACTACGGTATTGGCGCAAGTGCTGAAGGCGTTGGCCACAGCCAAGCAAGCTACTCTGGATATCAGCGTGCAACAGGTCGTACAGTCTGTCACGCCGTCAGCCATCGCGCAGGCAATGGCTGCTAGTCTTGCCAGCGGTGAGCGTGTTGCCGTTTTGCTCGGCAACTTCGCGCAGCAGCATCCACAAGCGTCACAACTGCAACTGCTGGCGCAGCAGATTGCCGCGCTCTGCGGAGCAACATTTGGCTTCTTCGGCGAAGCAGCCAACAGTGTGGGTGGGTATTTGGCGCAAGCGGTGCCTTTCGCCGGTGCTGCACAGGGCATGAATGCCTCCGCAATGCTAACCGCGCCGCGCAAGGCTTATATCTTGCTGAATGTCGAAGCGGAACTGGATATGCAGAACCCACAACAAGCATTAGCTGCGATGGGCGCCGCAGACATGGTTGTGGCGTTGAGCGCTTACAAACACCATGCTGTCGAGTACGCCGATGTGTTATTACCGATTGCTCCATTTACTGAAACCTCCGGGACTTTTGTCAGCTCTGAAGGCCGTGCGCAAAGCTTCAAGGGCACAGTCCAGCCGTTAGGCGAGGCTCGTCCGGCATGGAAGGTGCTCCGCGTCTTGGGGAACATGCTTGATATACCCGGTTTTGATTACAACAACAGCGAAGCAGTTCGCGATGAAGTGCTGGTCGGAACAGACCTGCCTGCCAAACTTGACAACGTCTTGCATGGTGTGTCGGCGCAAGCGGCATCTTGGAATGTTGCTGGGTTACAGCGCGTCAGCGATGTGCCAATCTATGCCACTGACGCCATTGTGCGCCGCGCCGCTTCTCTACAAAAAACCCGCGACGCCGCCACTCCGCGTGCGCTGATGCATAGCGTGGAACTGAAGAAGCTCAACCTGCAGTCTGGTGAGATGGTCAAATTAACGCAAGAACATGGCAGTGCGCGATTATCTGTAATCGCAGATGACAGTTTGCCGCATGGCGTCGTGCGCGTAGCTGCGGGCCATGCTGTAACGGCCGAACTGGGCGCAATGTTTGGGGCTATTATGGTGGAGCGCGCATGACGGAGCTACTGCAATACTTGCAAAACCTGCTTGGCGTGGCGTGGCTGCCGATCTGGACAGTGGTCAAAATTCTGGCCATCGTTGTACCCATCATGCTAACTGTCGCATATCTGACCTTGGCAGAACGCAAGGTAATCGGCTATATGCAGGTACGTATCGGTCCTAATCGGGTCGGTTATTTTGGACTGCTACAACCGCTCGCCGATGGTCTCAAACTGCTGCTCAAAGAAATTATCATCCCGTCCGGCTCGAATAAATTTCTGTTCATAATCGCGCCCGTCCTTGCGCTGACGCCTGCTTTGGCGGCTTGGGCCGTGGTCCCGTTCGCCGATGGCATGGTGTTGGCCGACGTCAATGCTGGTCTGCTCTATATCCTGGCTATGACATCACTTGGCGTGTACGGCATAATCATCGCGGGTTGGGCATCTAATTCTAAATATGCCTTCATAGGTTCATTGCGCTCGGCCGCACAGATTGTGTCCTACGAAATCCCCATGGGTTTTGCCTTGGTATGTGTGCTAATGGTCTCACAGAGTATGAATTTGGGTGACATAGTACTTGGTCAAAAAAGCAGCGTGGGGCTGTTCGGCTGGTATTTCATCCCGTTGTTCCCGATGTTCGTGGTGTACTTTATCTCAGGTGTAGCGGAAACCAATCGTGCGCCCTTCGACATGGCCGAAGGTGAGTCTGAAATTGTGGCCGGCTTCCACGTAGAATATTCCGGTATGGCGTTTGCGCTATTTTTCTTGGCTGAATACGCCAACATGATTTTGATTGCCATACTCACCGCCATTATGTTCCTGGGCGGTTGGCTGCCTCCATTTGACGTTGTCCCATTTAATTTGCTTCCGGGAGTTTTCTGGCTCTTGGCTAAAACATCCTTTGTGCTGTTTCTGTTTTTATGGTTCCGTGCCACCTTCCCACGCTACCGCTACGACCAGTTGATGCGCTTAGGTTGGAAGGTTTTTATTCCTCTCACATTGGTCTGGGTAGTGGTAATTGGTGCTTGGATGCAAACTCCCTATTGGCTGTGGTAAAACAGTCAAGGATATAAAAAAATGGAAAAGATTACAAATTTCTTCAAAACTTTCCTGCTGCTGGAGCTGGTGAAAGGCATGGCCTTAACCGGGCGACATTTTTTCGCACGTAAAATCACCGTGCAGTTTCCCGAAGAAAAAACGCCACAAGGTTTTCGTTTTCGGGGCCTGCATGCGCTGCGTCGCTATGCTAATGACGAAGAACGCTGTATTGGCTGCAAATTATGCGAAGCGGTATGTCCGGCGCTGGCTATCCATATTGAAACCGAAGAGCGCACTGATGGTACGCGCCGAACCACACGCTATGACATTGATTTGCTTAAGTGTATTTTTTGTGGTCTATGCGAAGAATCTTGCCCGGTGGATGCCATTGTAGAAACTCGCATTCTGGAATACCACGGGGAGAAGCGCGGCGAC
>JANMWF010000262.1:0-11568 GCA_031393845.1 Nitrosomonadales bacterium
ATGCTGGCAGCACGAATGCTGGCATCTTAGATTCTAATAATGATCAAATTCCTAGTACCCAGAACACTTATGTTGATTCTAGCTCCACTAATGGCTACTACATTGATTTGGGTACGGGAGAAAAAGTGGTTAATGCGCCGACCACGGTGGCAGGTAATACTTATTTTGGTACTAATCAGCCGAAAATACCTGCTGCCAATTCGTGTGACTCTAGTTTGGGAATTGCGAGGGGCTACAGTATCAAGCCACTATCAGGAATTTATACCTCCGCTGTTTTCGACGGAGGGGGATTGCCGCCTTCACCGGTAGCCGGTTTGGTAAATATTACCCTAGAGGATGGAACGACGAAACAGGTTCCATTTTTAATAGGTGGCCCAGGTATATCTCCTATTAAGCCCACCAATCCACCAATCAATGTCAAAACAAGCCGCCACAGAGCCTACTGGTACAAGAATTAAGGATTTGCCTGATCCGGTATATTTACCCAGGCAGCCGTTTGCAGCAAAATTGTCGAAATATTAATGGTTTCATATGGCTCGACAAATCCGGCACGAACGGCGTCTTGATAAACAGTGCCGGATCAATAGGTCATGTACTTATTGGCTAGATACGCGAACCCAAAAATAAACGATTAAAGTTTTCCGTAGTAGCGTGGCCTACCTCTGAAAGAGAAATGCCACGCAACTTGGCTATTTCTTCAGCTACATGCTTAACATAGGCGGGCTGGTTGAGTTTGCCGCGATATGGCACCGGGGCGAGATAGGGTGAGTCAGTTTCAATCAATATGCGCTCAAGTGGAATATGCCGCGCTACTTCTTTCAGCAAAATAGCATTCTTGAAAGTAACGATGCCGGAAAAAGAAATGTAGAAATTCATTTCAATCGCTGCTTGGGCGACTTCAAGGCTTTCGGTAAAGCAATGCATGACGCCGCCAATCTCGGCTGCGCCTTCTTCAGCCATAAGACGCAGGGTATCCTGTGCTGCTTCACGGGTGTGAATAATGAGAGGTTTGCGGCACTCGCGCGCAGCGCGAATATGGGTGCGGAAGCGCGTACGCTGCCACTCCAGATTACCTTTTAAACGAAAATAATCGAGACCGGTTTCCCCTATAGCAATGACTTTAGGGTGTTGTGCCAGCTGTACCAGGAGCGCTTGCGTTGGCTCGGTATCTGATTCGTGGTCAGGGTGCACGCCAACAGAAGCATAGATGTGCTCATACTGTTCTGCGAGCATTTGAATTTGAGGAAAGTCTTCTAAATTTACAGAAACACACAGAGCGTGAGAAATTTCGTTCTGGCGCATGTTTGCCAGAACTTCATCGAATATTTTGGTCAGTTCCGGGAAATTGATATGGCAGTGCGAATCTATAAACATAGGCGGGTTTAACCAAGTAAAAGGAACACAGATGAAGAAATATAAGCAGCTCACCTGCGGGCAACGATATCAGATTTACGGGTTGAAGCAAGCGGGTTTGGATCAGACTCAGATTGCCCAAAAGGTGGCATTCAATTTTTATCGGATAATTAGGCGGAAATCGAAAGGTTGTTGAGATAATGCATGAAATTGGATAAACATTAACAAAAGTGCTTGACATTATGTTACTTATTCACAAGTTATGAATATATCCAGCAATGAAAATGATTATAACGCTGTTTTTTAACCGTAAATATAAGTTATTGTTTTTATTGTAAATAAATAACGCCTATAAAATGAGCGATTGGACAATATCATATATATTGTTAGTAGTTAGCTTGATTTTATTAAAATTGTTCACATAGTTATCCACAGTTTATGTGAACAATAAAAAATACTTAATTAAGTCATCTACGTTAGCTCAACAAAATAGAAATATATGGAAGAAGTCTCACTAAAGTGCAATGGTTGCTATTGATTGAGAAGTGACATTGTCAACACTATTTGGACACAGAAATGCAGGCTGGGTTACTAATAATTCCCACCGAGCTGGCACTGTACATCACCCGTCAACTGAGGCCAGTCGAGTGGAAGCGGAGCCGCAAGTGACCCTATAATGACCCAGAACAGTACGCAGGTGGCAGCGGGTGGGTGGGCATCCCCCACACTGAAACTACGCAAGAGGGGCACCAAGAGGCATCTTGTGCCACTTTCTGCTCAATACTATCGGTTACGAAAACATATACCAAAGACCATCCGCATGTCGTTTAGTATCCACGAGATGGTTTTAGCAGTGATCGAAGTGTCAATTAAATCCATTTGTAGCACTACTGAGAGTGCGCTGAGATTGATGGCTATAATTGAAAATAGAATAAAATATGGCAGAAATTATTTTAACATGGTTATTTATCCTTTCTATGAATGAAGACTTACAGGTTTATCCCTTATTTGCTTGAAGCCGATTGGCAATAGCGGAGTTTTACGGGGTTAAGCAGCAAGCATATAGTCTCGCTATATGAAAGCAATAGGTGACAGGTAGCCAGCCGGCCTTCCGAAACCGTTTCTACCGCCTACACCGAAGTTGCCGTTCTCCCTGGATAACCACTGAAGCGCTATTTGCCGCATCCTGTAGGGACATAGATGATAAATGAGAATGTTGCATTGTTACCTTGGGATCGGAATGCCCATTATCTGCTGCACTTCATACAAAGTTCGTCCTCCATTTACCAAGAAGGAAGCGTACTGATGCCGCAAGTCATGCAAGCATGATATGGCAATTCTGTTTTCATCCGCAACCGCTGCCATGCCTTGGTAACCGAAGTGTATGGCTTCCCACTTAGTCGGTTGATGAATAAGTGCTAAAATTTTCTTTCGTATGACCTTCCCACTCAACTAAAAGTCAAAGAAGCCGATAACGAAAGCTAAGGCAATCTAATGGTGCGTCCGCTAACACGGCCAACACGATACTTGAAATGATATCCAACAAGGTATCTGGCATGTTATCGAATGTGACCAGGAAAACCTAAGCAGCCCCTACACAGGCGAATGATTCAGACAATAAAAAAGCCCTGCATCACTGCAAGGCTCTATATCTGGCTCCCCGACCTGGACTCGAACCAGGGACCTGCGGATTAACAGTCCGTCGCTCTACCAACTGAGCTATCAGGGAATTGACAAGGCCGCTATACTACTGGCTGTAAGCTTTTGAGTCAATAGACAGATGTTTTTATGTGGTTGGTTGTTGTGAAAATTAAGTAGCGAAAATTTAGATAATTCAGGTGTAACGGGTCGGTATGGATATAAAAATTATATTTATCAAAACCAACAAAGGTGAGGACGAAAGCAAAAGGATAACTAATTATTTGTCCAGCGATATTAAGCGTGCCTTAGGTTTGATCGATAATAAGTCCACGGTGAAAGAATTGATGAAACGGGCTGCGCCCAGTCTACGTGAATCGCTTGGCGATATGCTACAAGAGCTGATTGATGGCGGCTTCATTCAAGATAAAGATAAGGTAAGTAGCGTTGTGAAGATGGCGATCCCACGGATGCCTATTCAAAAAAATGCTATACCTTTTTCCAAGATTGAAGATATGGGAGAGAGACAGCACCCTACCAGTGAGATGTATGTATCGGCAGCGGAAGCATTGGCGGCAGAGGACTATGCAGAGCAGGAAGCGGCAAGAATCAGAGCTGAACAAGAGGCTACGCAGGCAAACGAGAAAGTTGAAGCGGTTCGCCTTAAAGCAGAGCAAGAAGCGACAAGAATCAGGGCGGAACAGGAAGCAGTGCAGGCCAGAGCAAAAGAAGAAGCGGAAGCCAAGGCGCATGCTGAAGCTGAAGCATCCCGCCTCAAGGCAGCGCAGGAAGCGATAAAAGTCAGGGCGGAACAGGAAGCTGCATTGGCTATGGCAAAAGCGGAAACTGAAACGGCTCGCCTCAAGGCAGAACAAGAAACGGAAAAAATCAGAGCGAAGTTGGACGCAGCGCTGGCCATGGCAAAAGTGGAAGCGGCAGCATTAGCCAAGGAACGTTCCGAAGCTGAAGCTGTGCGTATCAAGGCAGAGCAAGAAGCGACAAGAATCAGGGCGGAACAGGAAGCCTCTCAGGTAAAAGAGGACGCGGAAGCTAAAGCGCGTGCAGTAGTTGAAGCTGTGCACTTTAAGGCAAAGCAAGAAGCGGAAAAAGTAAGTGCAAAACAGGAATCTGAGCAGGTTAAAGTAAAAGTGGAAATCGAAGCTGCAGTCAAGGCTCGTGCCGAAGCTGAAACGGCTCGCATCAAGGCAGAGCAAGAAACGTCAAAAATCAGATCTGAGCTGGCAGCTGAGCAAGCTAAATCAGAATTAGTAGCGAAAGCCAAGGCACGTGCCGAAGCCGAAACGGCTCGCATTAAGGGGGAGCAGGAAGCGGCAAAAATCATAGTGAAACAGAAGGTTGCACAGGCAAATGCAAAAACGGAAATGGAAGCTAAGATGCGTGCCGAGGCAGAAATAAAACGCATCAAAGAAGAGCAGGAAGCGATAAGAGTCCAGGCGGAACATTTAGCTAGGCTGGCTAAAGAAAAAGCGGAAGCGAAGGCACGTGACGAAGCTGCGGCGCGCATCAAGGCTGAACAGGGCGCGGCAAAAATTAGAGCTGAACAAGAAGTGGTGAAGACCGCGGCCAAGGCAAAAATGGAAGCGGTAGTTAAGACACTGGTTGCTAAAGTGCCGGAAATTAAGGCTGTCCAGCGTGTCGCCATAACACGCAGCAAGCCGTTGCCGTTGGGCAAGATAGCGGCCAGTTTGATTTTGCTTCTATTTCTACTGGCCGTTTTGCTGCCTTATATTTGGCCGATGCAGGGCTATGTCACGCAAATTGAGCAGAAATTGTCCGCTCAATTGCAGCAACCGGTACATGTCGGCCATTTGCGCGCGACATTGCTTCCCCAGCCGAAACTTGAGTTGGAGGATGTATCCATGGGTGGTAGCCAGGAATTAAAAGCGAGCAGTGTTGTGCTGAATTTCAATCTTTCTGAATTATTAAGCGAGATTAAAGCGATTCATAGTCTGGAAATCAGCGATCTTATACTTAGTGCTGAGAATTTCGATAAGGCGCTGTTGTGGCTGCAGACCGCAGGCGGGGACCCCCATTATCCAGTAGCGCGCATGGTGTTGCAGCGTGCGCGTGTCAGCGACGATGAACTTAGTCTGCCGCCTGTAAATGGTGTGGTGAATTTTGATGGACAGAGACGTTTCGTCAAGGCAGTATTGAAGAGCGAGGATGGCAAGTTTAGTATGGAGCTGCAGCCGCAACAGTCTCGCTGGCAGGTCTCATTGGCTATCAAGGAAGGTTACGTGCCGTTGTTGCCGAACATTTTGTTCAACGAGCTGACCATGAAAGGTGAGTTGGGCGCAGGTGAAATTAAGTTCCATGAAATTGACGGGCGTCTGTATGGCGGCATGTTGGCTGGCAGTGCTCACCTGACTTGGCTGAAGGGCTGGCAAATGCAGGGGCTTGTGAATGTAAAGGCTATGAAATTGCATGAAGCGTTGCCGCAATTCGGCATTGCTGGTGAAATGGACGGTGACGCTAATTTTATTCTGCGGGGGGAGAAACTTCCCTTACTGGCTAAAGCCCCGCATCTGGATGGAAAATTCTTGGTAAAGAAGGGGCTGATCAATACCATTGATATGGTAGAAACTGCACGCATGCCTACCCGTAAAGGCGCGTCCAGCGGCCGCACACATTTTGACGAATTGAGTGGCGTGCTACAGATAGAGAACAACAGGAAGCATCTACGGCAGATTAAAATTTCAGCCGGTGTAATGAGTGCAAATGGCTATGTCGATGTTGCAGCGAATAAGCAATTATCAGGACGGTTAAATGTCGATTTGAAAATACGCGCTGACCTAGGTAGCGCGCCGCTGGTGTTGTCCGGGACCCTTGCCGAACCAGTGTGGAGCACGAGGCGCTAATTGTCAGTGTTTGCGCTCAATGAAACAAAAATGAAATTATGAAAATGCCTTGGCGATGCGGCTAATCGCATTTTTCAAATTTTCCATTGAGGTGGCGAAAGACAGGCGAATGTAGCCTTCACTGCCGAAAGCCGAGCCAGGCACTATGGCCACACCAGCCTGCTCCAGCAGGTATTCGGATAATGCTACGTCGGTAGCTTCTTTGATGATGCTTTTCTGGTGCAAAGCCGCAATAACCGGGCGCACGTCGGGAAAAGCATAGAACGCTCCACCACTTGTTATACATTTGACACCGGGAATTTTGTTCAGCGCATCCACTACGTAAAGATGTCGCTCGCGAAACGCTTTAAGCATCGGCGCAATGCAGCCCTGATCTCCATTCAAGGCTGCTTCAGCAGCTACTTGCGAAATCGAAGTGGGATTGGAGGTGCTTTGTGATTGCACATTTTCCATTGCCGTGATGATGTATTCTGGCCCTGCGGCATAACCGATCCTCCAGCCTGTCATTGCATAAGATTTGGACACGCCATTCAGGACCATAGTGCGTGAATAAAGATCGGGGCAGGCATTCAGAATGTTGACGAATTTTTCATCACGCAACGCAATGTGTTCATACATGTCATCGGTGGCTATCAGTACCTGAGGATGTTTGCGCAACACTTCGCCCAAAGCTTGTAACTCTTCCAGGCTGTAAACTGCACCGGATGGATTACTCGGGCTATTGATTACCACTATTTTTGTTTTGGTTGTGATAGCCGCAGCTAATTGTGCAGCGCTCATCTTGAAGTCTTGCTCGATGCCTGCCTGCACAATTACCGGTTTGCCCTCTGCGATGAGCACGATATCCGGATAGGATACCCAATAAGGTGCCGGGATAATTACCTCATCGCCGGGATTAATTAAGGCAAGCGCCAAGTTGAAAAAGCTTTGCTTGCCGCCGCAAGAAACCAGAATCTGTTTCGCAGTGTAATCCAGCCCATTGTCGCGTTTGAACTTGGCGACGATAGCCTGCTTCAGAGAGGGGGTACCACCCACTGCGGTGTATTTGGTGAAACCCTTGTCGATCGCGGCTATAGCCGCATCCTTTATATGCTGCGGAGTATCGAAATCAGGTTCGCCTGCTCCCAACCCGATAATGTCCTTCCCTTCCGCCTTCAATTTGGAAGCTCGTGCGGTAACGGCGAGAGTAGGGGAGGGTTTGATTGCTTGTACGCGCTTCGATAGTTCCAAGATTGTATCCTTATGGGTTCAGAGTAAACTGTCCCGTATTTTTAAATTTTTTTATTTAATATTGGCTGAAATTATACCGTGATTAAGACTTTTCCCAATAGCCCATATTTTTTGCATCAACCTTTTGAACCAGCGGGTGATCAGCCCACTGCGATTGCGCAATTGGTTGAGGGGATAAATGAGGGGCTATCGTTTCAAACGCTGCTCGGTGTGACGGGCTCCGGTAAAACATTCACTATGGCGAATGTCATCGCCCAATTGGGACGGCCGGCTATCATCATGGCACCAAATAAGACATTGGCGGCGCAGTTGTATTCTGAAATGCGCGACTTTTTTCCTGAAAATGCAGTGGAATATTTTGTCTCCTATTACGATTATTATCAGCCAGAGGCTTACGTTCCATCACGTGATATGTTTATCGAGAAAGATTCCAGCATAAATGAGCAGATCGAGCAGATGCGCTTGTCGGCCACCAAATCCCTGCTGGAGCGACAGGACGTGGTGATTGTGGCCACCGTCTCGGCCATCTATGGTATCGGCGACCCGGTAGATTATCACGGCATGATTTTACACCTGCGCGAGCATGAGAAATTAGTACGGCAGGATGCAATCAAGCGCCTCACAGAGATGCAGTATGAGCGTAACGATGTGGATTTTTCGCATGGACATTTCCGAGTGCGCGGCGATGTAATCGACATCTTTCCGGCAGAAAATAGCGAACATGCATTACGACTGACGATGTTTGACGATGAAGTGGAAAGCTTGTCGCTATTTGATCCACTTACCGGCCATATCTTGAGCCGCGTGCCGCGTTTTACGGTGTACCCGTCCAGCCATTACGTCACCCCGCGCAGTACCACATTGCAGGCCATAGAAACAATCAAGGTTGAGCTGGCTGAGCGCATAGATTTTTTTCAGCGCGAACATAAATTGGTGGAAGCGCAGCGTATCGAACAGCGTACTCGCCACGATCTGGAAATGTTGAACGAGATCGGTTTTTGTAAAGGCATCGAAAATTATTCGCGCCATCTGTCTGGACGCAAGGCGGGTGAACCACCACCTACGCTGATTGATTATCTACCGCCCGATGCGCTGATGTTTATAGATGAAAGCCACGTTACCATCCCGCAGATTGGCGGCATGTACAAAGGTGATCGGGCGCGCAAGGAAAATCTGGTCAACTACGGTTTCCGAATGCCATCCGCGCTGGATAACCGCCCGCTACGTTTTGACGAGTTTGAACAGGTAATGCGTCAATCCATATTTGTTTCTGCTACACCGGCTGTTTTTGAGGCTGAGCATACCGGGCAAGTGGTGGAACAATTGGTGCGTCCGACTGGATTGGTTGATCCTCAAATTGAAGTGCGGCCGGCCACACATCAGGTGGATGATTTGATGTCTGAGGTTAATCTGCGCACGGCCAAGGGCGAGCGAGTGCTGGTCACCACGCTGACCAAGCGCATGTCAGAAGATCTCACTGAATATTTTTCCGAGCACGGAATTAAAGTGCGTTACCTGCATTCAGATATCGAGACCGTTGAGCGAGTAGAAATCATCCGTGATCTGCGTTTGGGCATGTTCGACGTGCTGGTCGGAATTAATCTATTGCGCGAGGGGTTGGACATTCCCGAGGTGTCACTGGTAGCGATACTTGATGCTGACAAGGAAGGATTTTTGCGTTCGGAGCGTGCGCTCATTCAGACTATAGGCCGCGCTGCGCGCCATATTAATGGTAGCGCAATACTTTACGCTGATAAAATTACCAATTCGATGCGCCGTGCCATCGACGAGACCGAGCGCAGGCGGAACAAGCAGCTATTGCACAATGAACTGCACGGCATTATTCCTCAAGGCGTGCAGAAGCGCATCAAGGACATTATTGAGGGCAGCTATGAGCCAGATGCTGCTCGCAAGCAACTGAAAATAGAACAAGATCAGGCCAAATACTTGGCGATGAGTGAGCGTGACCTTGCCAAGGAAATTAAACGGTTGGAAAAAGAAATGCTGCAGGCAGCGAAAAACCTTGAATTTGAGCGCGCCAGTGAATTGCGCGACCAGTTGAAGAAGCTGCGGGAGAGTGTGTTTATGTCTCCACTTTGAGTTGGAGAATTTGAATTGCTGATGCATTACAATACATTTTTATTGTAATGAGTAGAATAATTGAAAAAAGTGAGTGTTTTATTTTGCTGCATGGGAAATATCTGTCGATCACCCACCGCTGAAGCAGTGTTCCGCGCACGCGTTGAGGAAATGGGGTTGGTACAACACTTTCTGATTGATTCGGTAGGTACGCATGATTATCATATTGGCAGTCCGCCGGACACACGAACGCAGCGTGCAGCATTGCAGCGCGGATACGACATGAGTATGTTGCGTGGGCGACAGGTTGAGGTTGCTGATTTTACTCGTTTCGATTATGTGCTGGCGATGGATTGTGCCAATCTTGGCACTTTGCAACGTTTATGTCCGGTGATGGAGCGAGGACGTTTGGGGTTGTTTCTGGAATATGCGAGCCGACATGACGAGCGTGAAGTTCCCGATCCGTATTATGGTGGGGCAGACGGTTTCGAACGCGTACTTGATATGGTGGAGGATGCGTCAGAGGGTTTGTTACTGCATATTAAGAAGACCCTTATGTAAAAGGGTGGGTTGTGCTTGTTGCGTATGTTTTTGATGTCGAATGATGAAGGAAAATTAATAAAGCCGCGCAGTATAACTGCGCGGCTTTATTGTTGTTCATTCTGCACACTATCAGTAGCAATGCTACTGGTTCAACTATAAGTTCAAAGTTTGTTGAGTCTCGATTTGCACCAGAGGCTCGTTGTTTTCCATACTGTAAATTTCACGTGGACGTGAACGGCGACGTGATGCTGGCGGTGCAGTTTCAACTTGGGCGGCGGCCGCCGCTGAAGAGCGTTTGACTGCGTCAGTTTCGATCTGCACTAACCCGTTGTCATTGGTTGCAGGGCTGGCCTGAGTTGATGTAGTTGATGTAATTGTTGGCTTAACAGGAAGTTGGCGAGGTTCTATATTTTGAATATTTTTTGGCTCAGCAGGTTCGCTGTGGCGTGTGGTTTCAACGACGTTCATTACAGCACTAGGCGTGGTTTCGGCCAGGATAGGCTGTTCACCGGCTAGTTGCCCAGCTGCCTGCTGTTGATCACGCCGTTCACGTTCACGTTGGCCACCGCGCCGACCGCGCTTACGTCCAGTGCTCTGACTATTTTCTTCCGCTAGTTCAGCTATAGTTGCAACTTTTGCTATGCTTTCCAATACCGCTGTTTCGACTGGCACGCGCGGTGGCCGGGGCGGACGTGCAGCGCGGGGTTCCTGCGTTTTGGATGGCGTTTGCACAGTTTTTTCTATACGTGGATGCGCTTCATCGCGGTCACGACGCGGATTATTGCGCTGACGGTTGCCTTCTGGTCGATTACTATCCGGTCGGTTACCACTTGGGCTACGGCTTTCTCGTTCACGTCGAGGCGGATTATGGGTGCGCGGTTTGGCGATTAGCTTTTCGGGAGTTTTTTCCGCACCCAGTGACTTGAGCCAGCCTATCAGCTTGGTGAAAATTGAAGGTTGCGTGGCCCCCCGGACTGCCCGAATTGGTGCTGGTTGTGGTGGTGTGACACCTTGAACTACAGCTTGAGGGCGCTGCGGCTTGGCTTCTTGCGCGGCTTTGGCAGCGATATGGTTTGATTCCGGTATCGCTACCAACTTGTAGCTGGCTTGCAAGTTTTCGGCGGTCATGTCGTCTTGGCGCAAACGGGTCACGGTATAGTGCGGGGTTTCCATATTTGCATTGGGAATTAGCGTAATGACCACCTTCAGCCGCGATTCGATTTGGTGGATCTCAGCGCGCTTCTCATTAAGCAGGAAGGTGGCGACATCTAATGGCACTTGCACGTGGATAGCTGCACTGTGTTCTTTCATCGCTTCTTCTCGAATGATGCGCAAGATGTGCAAGGCGGAAGATTCGATGCCGCGGATATGGCCGATGCCGTTACAACGGGGACAGGGTGTGTGACTGGTTTCTTCTAGGCTGGGTTGCAGGCGTTGGCGCGATAGTTCCAAGAGGCCAAAGCGCGAGATCTTCCCCGTCTGCACACGCGCACGGTCATAATGTAAGGCATCGCGCAGGCGATTTTCCACTTCTCGCTGGTTGCGGGTACTTTCCATATCGATAAAGTCGATCACGATCAGACCACCCAAATCGCGAAGGCGCATCTGACGTGCAATTTCTTCGGCAGCTTCTAAATTGGTATTGAGCGCGGTCGACTCTATATCCGCGCCACGCGTAGCGCGTGCAGAGTTGATATCGATTGCGGTGAGTGCCTCGGTATGATCAATAACAATAGCGCCACCGGAGGGAAGATTTACTTGGCGTGCATGCGCCGATTCGATCTGATGTTCAACCTGGAAGCGTGAGAACAAAGGTACGTCATCTTGATATCGTTTGATTACATGG
>JANMWF010000275.1:0-2903 GCA_031393845.1 Nitrosomonadales bacterium
CAGCGTTGCGCCGATCATGCGACCATCCGTGAAAGCCACGGCAGCGGGACCATCCCACGGCTCCATCAACGCGGCATGGTATTCATAAAAAGCTCGGCGCTCTTCATCCATCAATGGATTGCCTGCCCAAGCTTCAGGAATCAGCAGCATCATCGCGTGCGGCAGCGAATAACCACCTGCTACCAGCAATTCCAGTGCATTATCAAAACAAGCGGAATCAGATTGGCCTTCCACAATTAACGGCCACAATTTCTCCAGATCTGCGCCCAGCAGCTTGGATGACATCGCTGCATGACGCGCTGCCATCCAGTTCACGTTACCGCGCAAGGTGTTGATCTCGCCGTTGTGCGCAATCATACGGAATGGATGCGCCAGATCCCAAGAAGGGAAAGTATTGGTGGAAAAACGTTGATGTACCAGCGCCAATGCGCTGACCATAATTTCATCTTGCAGATCGAGGTAATATTTGCCGACCTGATTGGCCAACAACATTCCCTTGTATACGATAGTGCGCGCAGAAAATGACGGTATGTAGAAACCCCGCCCTTGTTCATGGGGCAGGCCGCGCACAGCGTGTTCTGCGATCTTACGAATGACAAACAACTTACGTTCGAAGCTATCGACATCCGCGCAATTCGAACCGCACCCAATGAATACTTGGCGTACGAATGGCTCAATCGCTTTAACGCTCTCGCCCAAGCTACCATTGTCTACTGGCACATCACGCCAGCCCAATAAAACTTGTCCTTCCGCAGTAATCTTGTCGACAATCACCTGCTCGCAAGCGGCACGTGCCGCCGTATCGCGCGGCAGGAATAACATACCCACCCCGTATTTGCCCGCTGCCGGCAGGGATATACCCTGTGCAGCGCATGATTTACGCAAAAATGCATCTGGAAGCTGAACCAGAATACCCGCACCATCACCCGCCAAAGGGTCAGCGCCTACCGCGCCGCGATGAGTAAGATTTTTGAGTATCTGCAGGCCATGACATATCATGTCATGGCTCTGCTTACCCTTGATATGCGCCACAAAGCCCACTCCGCAAGCATCGTGCTCATGGCGCGGGTCATACAAACCCTGCTGGACCGGCAACGAAGAATGACTCACACGTTGTTCCTCATTAAAAATCACTAACCCCAAAAAAAGTGGCGACACACATCGCCACATCGCTATTTATACAATATATGCTCACAAAAAACACAAGGCGAAAGGGCGGAAATATTACCTTGTCTCGGGACGAACAGCAACCTAGAACCTGTCTTAAAGATGAAATTCAGGCTAAACGGCGGTGTATCTCCACCGAGGAGAAGGCCGCAGCGACTCTTTGTCAATTTTTTTGGCTCGCATATCAGGCATATACAGCGCAGCGAATTTGTTTGCACAACTTGAATTTGGGCAAGCACTGAATTTTCAGAAGCTCCCGCCAGTTGATGATAAAATTACATTGGGGTTTGCAGTGGAGTTTTGAGTTGAAATTATCGCTCAATTTTTAAAAATCTACCTATACATATATATGCTAGGAAATCTCTTTGTCGTCAGTGCACCATCGGGTGCAGGAAAAACCAGCCTGGTCCGCGCGCTGCTGGCCAGCAATCAACAGGTTGATATTTCTGTTTCCTACACCACGCGAGCCCCACGCCCAAGCGAGATCGAGGGGGAAGATTATCATTTTGTCAGCCATGAAACCTTCTTGAGCATGGCAGAGCATGGCGATTTTTTGGAAAGCGCCGAGGTATATGGCAACCTCTATGGCACTTCAAAATCCTGGATTGAAGCTGAAATTTTGAGCGGGCGCGACATACTATTGGAAATTGATTGGCAGGGCGCAGCGCAAGTAAGACGCGCATTTCCGGATTGCATAAGCATCTTCATCCTGCCGCCTTCTATGCAAGCGCTAGAGGATCGCCTGCATGCACGCGGACAAGATGACGTCAACGTGATCGCACATCGTTTGCACGCCGCGAAAGAAGACATCGCCCATGTCGTAGAGTGCGACTATGTTATCATCAACGACAAGCTGGACATTGCCTTGCAAGAGCTCAATGCTATTGTCGTTGCAGCAGGACTTCGCCGCGACAGACAGCTCGCACGCCAGCAAACTTTAATTAATCAACTGCAACAAGGAGAAACCACACCATGGCTCGCGTAACGATAGACGACTGTCTGGTTCACATCCCCAACCGATTTGAGCTCACTTTGGCTGCCGCTTACCGCGCACGCCAGTTAGCTAATGGCGCCAGCTATCTAGTGGAAGAATGCAAAGATAAGCCCACTGTAATCGCCCTGCGCGAAATCAGCGAAGGCAAGATAGGGCTGGAAATGCTTGCTCGCGGGCTAGCTTAGGCATCGCAGTTCCCAGCCATTCGCGCTTGTAATTTCAACTGCAACAATTTCAGCTGCAACTAATAAGCGACCTGAATAAAAAAGGCCAAGAAAATTGGCCCAGGTCGCGCAAAGCTGATGTACTTACTCCAAAAAACTGCCAGTGTAAAGCATAGCTACATCGCCCTTAATCATCTGGCTACAGCATTTGATTGAGCCGTACTGCGAAGCGACACGAGCTTTCCTACTCACCCGCCAACACCGATGCTTTATAGCACCCATCTTCCCTATGCTGCCAATGCTGCCGCTTACTTCGCGGCCATTGCGGATTTGCCTTGGGCGGTGTGGCTTGACAGCGGTGGGCGAGGACGTTACGACATTCTATGCGCACAACCGGTCGTAACATTGGTCACACATGGCATATACACCGAAATCACAAATGCAACCGGTGTGCAGCGTTTAACCGTAGATCCATTTGACCTCTTGCGCCAGCAATTGGGTGCACCCGTCGCGGCAATACCGGGCATTCCCTTTTTGGGCGGCGCATTAGGCTACTGGGGCTACGACCTAGCGCGCCG
>JANMWF010000006.1:0-2677 GCA_031393845.1 Nitrosomonadales bacterium
GTTGCAATGTATGAGTGGCTGTTGGCAACATGACCACTACCCGCAACAGGCCGTAAGCGCCCATTTTTATCAAAATACCGGACATAATGATGCTGACCGGACTGGGTGCTTCGACGTGTGCCAGCGGTAACCAACCGTGCAGTGGGAAAATAGGCATCTTGACGCCGAAGCCGATTAAAAAACCGAGAAATGCCCAGACCTGCTGGTTTTTGGGCATATTTTCTGATACATGGGTCATCGCGCTCATCAGGGAGACCTGTTCTGGCACGTACTGAAAAACTGCGATCAAGCTGACCAGCATAAATACCGAGCCGCTCATGGTATACAGAACAAAATTAAGACTTGCTGTTTGTCGACGTTTGCCACCCCAGCGGTCTATCAGAAAAAACAACGGGATTAAGGTGATTTCCCAGAAAATGTAGAAAAGAGACCAGTCCTGAGCCAGAAAGACACCCAGCATGCCAAATTCGGACAATAGTATGCCAATGTTGTAGCCTTTGACATTTTTGGTAATACCGGCAGAAGCTAATAACGCAAATAAAGTTAGCAGTGATACCAGGACGACCAGCGGCATGGATAAGCCGTCAACACCTAGCGCATAAGAACTACCGATTTTGGGATTGATCGAGAAATATTCATTGAACTGCATACCTGCATCATGCGAATCATAACTGACGAGCAGATAGCAGGTAAGCAAAAAGACGATGCTGGCAAACAGCTTCCCAAAGCCGCGAGCGAAATCTGGATTCCGGCCGGGAAGCAGCGCCAATACCAAGGCACCAATCGCCGGAGTCAAGAGAATTACGCTTAAGATCCCCATTATTTAGTTCAATTAATCCAAAAATACTTAATTATTTGTGCTCGCAATACTGCTTCCGTGCGGCACTTTTATTCAAATGAGACGTTATGTCAATCAGATTCTAAAGACTTCACTAACTCTTCAAATCCACCCACCATTTCCTTAACTTATAATACCGAGCAGCGGATGCAGTTGTACGCGATGCGATAGAACACAGGAACTGCCTAAACTTCGTGAAATGCTGGCCGATAATCAACTCATGCTAGGCAATGTCTCATCTGTCAAAAAATCAGCTGACGAAACAGATTGACCAACAGCACAAAAGGGATGACTGCCAAGCACAAATGGATCAGGCTGTCATCGTCGAAGGCACCCGGGTCATATCTGGGTGCCACCATTGTGAATCAGTGGACACATTTGCCTGATGGGCAACGCAATAAGTATGGTAATTATTCGGACTCCATATTTTAGGAAGTTGAAAATAGCCACGGCTTTCTCTCTCAATCTCAATGCAAAAAAGGACTGCACTACCAAACTTGTGCATTACTAAATGCCAAGCTGGAGGAAATTTTTCGCCTTATTCCATTGATAATTCGGATTGAATTTCTTTGATAATTCAACTCATATGCAATGAATTGAATTGGTAAATACAAATGCTAACGAAATGAAATCGAATCCTCTGCCAAATTAAGTTAAACAAAACCGAATGCTCAAAAAAATCAAATTTTATGTGGTCGCCAACTTCAACAAATCATTCGTACTGTTCGCAGCTCTTTGTTTAAGTTTTTCGTCACTTTCATGGGCTGCTCAAATAAATGCACCGCTGCTCTTGCTAAAAGCAGAAGCCGCAACATCTCCCAGCCGCCAGTCCATACTAACGATGCAGGACATTGGCGCCTCTCGCCCAATCGAGTTAAAGGGCGTGGATGGTAACGCCTATCTTTCTTTGGGCGTGCGACTGGACGAGGTCGTCACCAAGGCCAGGCTGCACCTAAACTACACGCTATCCCCCGCACTGTTACCAATTATTTCTCACATCAAGTTATACCTGAACGATGAAGTGTTGGTCACGCTGCCAGTGACCAAGGAAAGTCTGGCTGGCCCACAAAAATTTGATCTTGATCTTGACCCTCGTTTCTTCACTGACTATAACAAACTGCACCTGCAATTGATCGGCCATTACACCAATGATTGCGAATTCCCTCTCCACTCGAGCTTGTGGGCCAATATTAGCAACATGAGCACGCTGGAAATAAATCTGCAATCAATAGCTCTACGCAACGATCTTGCTCTGCTACCAGCACCCTTCTTCGATCAACGAGACAATCGCTTGCTTAACCTGCCTTTTGTATTTGCCGCTAAGCCATCAATAAATTCACTGCGGGCGGCGGGCGGTATCGCCTCCTGGTTTGGTGCGTTGGCGAGCTATCGCGGCACCCGTTTTCCAGCCTATCTGAATCGACTGCCAGAACGCTATGGGGTAATTTTCGCAACCAATGACGAGCGACCAGAATTTCTTGCTAAATATCCCAGCGTGGATGCACCGACGATCTCCCTGATGCAACACTCGGAGAATCCAACAGGTAAATTACTCCTCATATTTGGCCGTAATGCTGTTGACCTACAGCAAGCCGCCGATGCCTTGGCTCTTGGCAAAGCTGCCATGACTGGCACTTCAATTACCGTCACGATACTGGAATACCCACCACGCCGTGCCGCTTACGATGCGCCCAACTGGCTGCAGCCAGGTCATCCCGTACCATTGGGAAAACTTGTCAATTGCCCCGCTGACCTGCAGCGCCGAGGCCAGCCCCTCAAACCTATCCTCATCAATGCCCGCATGCCAGCCGATCTGTTTACATGGGAAGTGAAGGGAGT
>JANMWF010000013.1:0-5271 GCA_031393845.1 Nitrosomonadales bacterium
AGCTTGAAGCAATGCTCAAATTCGGCCTGTTGGCCGCACTCATTCTCGCCGTGCTGCTTAGCTTTGCGCTAGTGGCCGTCACCTTCAATACCATCCGTTTGCAAATCCTTACCCAGCGCGAGGAAATCGAAGTATCCAGACTGATCGGGGCCACCAATGCCTTCATTCGCCGACCATTTCTGTACTTCGGTCTTCTACAGGGGCTGCTAGGGGGTGTCGCAGCGTGGCTTGTCATTACCCTCAGCATATATCTGCTCAATAACAGCCTCTCTGAGTTGACGCATTTATATGCCAGCAGCTTTACTCTGCATTTACCCTCTGTAGGCGACAGCTCTACACTGTTGCTGTTATCGGCCTACCTGGGCTGGCTAGGCGCTTGGCTATCCGTCGCCCAGCACTTATGGAAAATTGAACCTCGTTAAGGGCATCCTGTATTTCTTGCTGTACCCGACAATACACATATTCGAGACAATTATGACTTTTAACCAACGATTGCGACTGCATCGATTGTGTTATCGTTCATTACTTATTGGACTTAAATTAACGCCGTGTCTTCCAATTCTCTATGTATGGCATTGACTAGAAATTAAAATGAGGAAATCATGAGATTCCAATATTTTTACCCAGTGCTAGCTGCCAGCTTCATACTTGTTTTTCTTTCTACGCTTGCCTCAGCCAAAACACCGGAACAAATTTTTGAACAACTGTCGCCTTCCGTGGTGGTAGTAGACATCTTTGATTCGAAGGATGAATTCATCGGGCAGGGCAGTGGCGTAGTAATAGGCGTTGGCCAGGTCATTACCAATTGTCATGTTGCGAAAAGAGGCAAAAATCGGCAAGTGCGGCAGTCTGGCAAAACATTCTCTGCCACTATGCAATACTCAGATCCTAGTCGCGATCTGTGTCAGCTAAATGTGCCGGATTTGCGAGCGCCCCCCGTCGTTCTGGGTACCGCCAAAAAACTCAAGGTGGGCCAGCGCGTCTATGCCATCGGCGCACCGGAAGATCTGGAGCTGACCTTGAGCGAAGGACTCATCTCCAGTTTGCGCCCGCATGAAGGCTCGGAATACATCCAGACCTCCGCCGCGATTTCTCTCGGCTCCAGCGGTGGTGGGTTATTCGATGATCAAGGACAATTAATCGGCATCACCACGTTTTATCACGCGGAAGGGCAAAATCTTAACTTCGCTTTGCCCGTAGATTGGATAGGGGAACTGCCGAAACGGGCTCAGGGCACTCTGCCGGTAACGAAAAAGAGCGGACTAGCTTGGCTTAACCGCGTAGTTGCGCTGGAACACAAAAATGACTGGCCAGGAATGCTAAAGCTTTCGCAGCAATGGGTCAAAAGTGAACCAGTAAGTGCGGACGCTTGGTTTAGCTTGGGCATTGCTCACAAAAATCTCAAACAATATGAGCAGGCAATTAAAGCCTATCGAAGCGCGCTACGCATTCAGCCTGAATATGCCGATGCCTGGAATAATCTGGGCAATATCCATAACAACATCAAACAACACGAACAAGCAATTCAAGCCTATCGGGAGGCGCTCCGCATTGATCCAGAGTATGCCTCTGCCTGGAATAATCTGGGCATAGCTTATGGCAATCTTAAGCAATACGAACAAGCGATTTCCGCCTATCGAGAAGCGGTTCGCATCGAACCGGAAACAACAAGTGGCTGGTATAACTTGGGCGAGGCTTATTCCCGCTACGGTCAGCAGGACAAAGTGCTAGAGATCTATCAAACCTTACACAAGCTCGACTTGCAAATGGCAAACGCATATTCGAACGCTTTTATTTTGCCTTTAGCCAAGTAAGGTAGATACGCTCTATCCATTCCCTCGCGTATTTATTTGACTAAGTCCTTGATGATTAATTCTTTCAGCGTCTTGGTCGTCCAGATGTGAAACTGCGTCGCCTGGTAGCTGTTAACCCGATAGCGATAGATGAAGCCTGGTTTGGGTGGAAATAGTGTTTATAGAGGCACCCTCAATCTGTTGCGCATACGGCTTTCTGAACGATATCCGTGACATTCTTTTTCGACGTAAAAAAGGGGCACTTACGCCCCTTTTTGTTTAGCATTTAAAGCAAATATTTACCTAGCGAGAAGCACGTTTACGATCTTGTTCAGTAAGATGACGCTTACGCACACGTATGGACAGCGGAGTGATTTCCACCAGCTCGTCGTCATCAATAAACTCAACAGCAGACTCCAGCGTCAGCAGAATTGGCGTGGTCAAGCGCACCGCTTCATCCGTGCCGGAGGAACGTACATTGGTCAGTTGCTTGCCCTTGATCGGGTTAACCACAAGGTCGTTATCGCGGCTGTGTATACCAATGACCATGCCTTCATACAACTTATCCCCGGGACTGACGAACATGCGGCCACGATCTTCCAATTTCCATAAAGCATAGGCCACGGCCTCGCCATTATCTTGAGAAACCAGCACTCCATTATGACGGCCTGGCATATCCGGCTTGACCGGGCCGTAGTCATCGAACACGTGCGAGATAAGTCCGGTGCCACGGGTCATGGTCATAAAATCACCTTGGAAACCGATCAAGCTGCGTGCCGGAATACGATATTCCAAACGCACACGGCCTCTTCCATCCGACTGCATATCTTGCAAATCGCCGCGCCGGCGGCCCAGCTCTTCCATTACCACACCCTGATTTGTCTCTTCAACGTCTACAGTGAGCATTTCATACGGCTCACATTTTTCACCGTTAATTTCACGAAACACCACGCGCGGTTTTGAAACAGCTAACTCAAAGCCCTCTCGACGCATAGTTTCCAGCAAAATGGTCAAGTGCAATTCACCACGTCCAGACACCAGGAAAGAATCTGTCTCACCCGTATCTTCCACGCGCAATGCCACGTTGACCAACAATTCTTTAGTCAAACGATCTCGAATCTGGCGGCTAGTGACAAACTTGCCTTCTTGTCCTGCCAACGGGGAGTTATTCACTTGGAAGGTCATAGTCAAAGTGGGCTCATCCACTTTAGGCATAGGTAAAGCTTCTGGCTGGTTAATATCGGCCAAGGTGACACCAATGCCGATATCTTCGATACCGTTGACCAGAATGATGTCGCCAACCCCCGCTTCTTCCATTTGTACCCGCTCTATACCACGGAAGCCCAGCACCTGATTGACCCGCGCTTTCTTCGGCGGTTTATCGCCATTCAGCACCATAACCTCTTGGCCAGGTTTAATTCGCCCCCGCGAAACGCGCCCAACACCGATGCGTCCAACAAAGCTGGAATAATCCAGCGCAGAAATTTGGAATTGCAGCGGCCCGTCCATATCGCCAACCGGTGCCGGCACATGCTTTAACACGGTATCGAACAACGGGCGCATATCCTTGCTCGGATTCGCCAAATCCAATGTCGCATAACCATTCAACGCCGAGGCATAGACTATCGGAAAATCCATTTGTGCTTCGGTTGCGCCAAGCTTATCGAACAAGTCGAAAGTATGATCCACTACCCACTCTGGCCGCGCGCCGGGACGATCAATCTTGTTAATGACCACTATAGGACGCAAGCCTAGTGCCAGCGCCTTGCGCGTAACAAAGCGGGTTTGCGGCATCGGGCCTTCCACCGCATCTACCAGCAACAACACGCCGTCTACCATCGACAGAACGCGTTCCACTTCACCGCCAAAGTCGGCGTGTCCTGGTGTGTCCACGATGTTGATATGTACGCCTTCATATTCCACTGCGCAGTTTTTTGCCAGAATGGTGATGCCGCGCTCTTTCTCAAGATCGTTGCTGTCCATCACGCGCTCAGCGATATGCTGGTGCGCGGCGAAAGTAGCCGTCTGGGACAGCAGCTTGTCCACCAAGGTGGTTTTGCCGTGATCAACGTGGGCAATGATGGCGATATTACGGATTGCGCGCGACATGTTTACTACCTAAGCTAGATAAAGGGCGCGCATTCTAGCATACGGATACCTCCAAACCTTACAATTCATTCCAGACTGCTATTTTGTAATAAAAATTATTGCAGCCTATTCTGCAGGTAGCAAGGCACGTCCAGATTTATTCTCTCGCTATTATTACTCAGCTGTGTATAATGCGCCCTCGCTGCGATATTCGTGCAGCGATGGCTCATCGTTTCCTGACCTCTGGCGTCTCTGACGCGTCTTGCTTTTACCGGTTAGCGACGATGTTTTGCGCTGGTAGAGTCTATGATCTCCCTACTAAATTTTAGTGTGTGGCTTTAGCCACGCATGCGCTTTGATTTAATCATTACATTAAGGAACAATCGTGTCTATTGAAAACACAGCTACACCTATTAAAGTTATTACCTTTGCCTCTCTGGGATTGAACCCCTTGATCCTCAGTGCCGTAGAAGAATCCGGCTATACCGTGCCCTCGCCCATTCAAGCCGAAGCCATTCCCGAAGTGATGGCAGGTCATGATCTGATGGCATCCGCCCAGACCGGCACCGGCAAAACTGCCGCTTTCATCCTGCCCGCGTTACACCGCATCGCCGAACCTGCCGCCGTGCGTAGCAAGGGGCCGCGCGTGCTGGTGCTGACTCCGACGCGCGAACTGGCACAACAAGTTTCAGACGCCGCCGCCAAATACGGCAAGCATATGCGCCTGAAAGTAGTGAGCATTCTCGGTGGCATGCCCTACCCGCTACAAAACAAACTGCTCTCCAGCCCAGTCGATATTTTAGTAGCCACTCCTGGCCGCTTGATTGATCACATCGAGCGCGGCCGTATCGACTTCTCGCGCCTCGAAATGTTGGTGCTGGACGAAGCCGACCGCATGCTGGATATGGGTTTCATTGATGACGTGGAGCGCATCGCCGCTGCCACCCCGGCCACGCGCCAAACGCTGCTGTTCTCCGCCACACTGGATGGTGTAATTGGCAACCTGGCAAAACGGCTACTCAAGAATCCAAAGCGCATAAGCGTCGCAGCTACGCAGGCACGCCACGAAAACATCGAACAACGCCTAATGTATGTGGATGACATGGCACACAAGGGTCGTTTGCTGGATCACTTGCTGCGTGATACGGAGTTAAATCAAGCATTGGTATTTACCGCTACCAAGCGCGACGCTGATGCGTTGGCTGACAAACTGCTGTCCCAAGGACATTCTGCTGCCGCGCTACATGGCGATATGAACCAGCGCGAACGCAACCGCACCTTGGTTAGCCTGCGCCGTGGCCAAGTGCGTATTTTAGTGGCGACTGACGTGGCCGCTCGTGGCATCGACGTTCCGGGAATTTCCCACGTGATCAATTTCGACCTGCCCAAG
>JANMWF010000015.1:0-3154 GCA_031393845.1 Nitrosomonadales bacterium
TGTTTTGCCCGGCACAACGCAAGCAGGCGCTGCTACATTTCGCCAGCCGTCGTGCTCTGGATATAGAGGGGCTTGGCGAGAAGCTGGTTGACCAACTGGTGGAACAGCAACGGGTGCATACGCCTGCCGATTTATTTAAACTGAGTTTGCAGGCGCTGGCCCAACTGGAGCGCATGGGTGAGAAGTCCGCCCAAAATTTGCTGGATGCAATAGAACACAGCAAGCAAACCACACTCGCGAGATTCATCTACGCGCTTGGTATTCGTAATGTGGGCGAGGCGACGGCGAAAGAACTGGCGCGTCATTTTGCTACGTTGGATAATTTCATGATGGCCGACGAAATACGTCTGCAACTTGTACCGGATGTCGGGCCTGTTGTTGCGCAAAGCATTACAACGTTTTTTGCCGAGCCGCATAATATTGAGGTGATCGCCCAATTACGTGCTGCTGGCGTGCAGTGGCCGGAGCAGGCCGAAAATGCAGTGCAGTTATTGCCTTTGAACGCTAAAATATTCGTATTAACCGGTACCCTTACCAGCATGAATCGCGACGAGGCAAAATCCAGGCTGGAAAAACTCGGCGCGCGCGTGACTGGCAGCGTGTCGCATAAAACCGATTATGTGGTGGCTGGCGCCGAGGCGGGTACCAAGCTCAGCAAAGCACAGGAACTAAATATTAATGTGCTGGATGAACAACAATTTTTGCAACTATTAAATAATAACGAAATGTCATTAGCCACTGGCTAAATCGTAATTGTTTTTTTGAAAATCTTTAACCGGAAAGTTATGGAGAAATATTATGACTAAAATTACCAAAGCGGTATTTCCGGTAGCTGGATTGGGCAGCCGTTTCTTGCCCGCCACCAAGGCCAGTCCCAAGGAAATGATGCCGGTAGTCGACAAACCGTTAATCCAATATGCAGTGGAAGAGGCGGTGGCAGCTGGTATTACTGACATGGTGTTCATTACTGGTCGCAACAAACGCGCTATTGAGGACCATTTCGACACGGCTTATGAGATTGAAGCTGAACTTTTCGCGCGCGGCAAGAGCGAGCTGTTACGTGCAGTTCAAGAAGTCATTCCCAAGCATGTGAATTGTATTTACATCCGCCAGTCAGAAACGCTTGGGCTCGGTCATGCAGTACTGTGCGCGCAGCCGGTGGTGCACAACGAACCGTTCGCGGTGATTCTGGCCGACGACTTGATCGCCGGGGATATATCCATCATTAAACAGATGGCAGACGTATACCAGCGCTATCAATGTTCCGTGCTCGGCGTGGAGGACGTGCCACGTTCACAGACGGGGCACTATGGCATAGTCAGTAGCAGCAATCTGGAACAGAATTTGGAGCAGGTACATGCCATCGTTGAAAAGCCCAGCCCGTCAGATGCGCCTTCCACTCTGGCGGTGGTGGGGCGCTATGTATTGACGCCGCGTATCTTTCATCACCTGGCGAAGTTACAGGCGGGCGCGGGCGGCGAAATTCAGCTGACTGATGGGATTTCAGCGTTGATAAAGGAAGAAAAAGTGCTGGCATACCGGTTTAACGGTATTCGTTATGATTGCGGCTCTAAGCTGGGCTATCTCAAGGCAACTGTGGCATTCGGCCTTAAGCATCCTGAACTGAGTGAAGAGTTTGCCGCTTATTTGGCAACGATCAAATAATGCTCTCTAATCAGCAGGCGAGAGATATCATGAATCAAGCCGAGTTGATTATTTCAGCTGAAGAAGTGCAGGCGGCCGTAATGAGCGTCGCACGGGAAATCAATGCTGTATTGGCTGACGAACATCCATTATTGCTATCCGTGATGGGTGGTGCGGTGGTGTTTACCGGGCAGTTGCTGCCGCTGCTTACTTTTCCGCTCGATTTTGATTATGTGCATGTATCGCGCTATGGCAGTAACCAACAGGGCGGAACCTTGCGCTGGAAAGTTGAACCGCGCGAAAATGTAATCGGCCGCGTGGTGTTGGTGGTGGATGACATTCTCGACGAGGGTGAAACGCTGGCCGCAGTTAAGCAGCGCGTGCTGCATTTAGGTGCCGCCAAGTTTTGCAGTGCGGTGTTTGCTGATAAACAGATTGGAAAGGCTAAGCCGATCCGTGCCGATTTTGTCGGGGTAGAATTGCCTGATCGCTTTGTATTCGGCTTCGGCATGGATATACATGGCGCGTGGCGTAATCTACCTGCGATTTATGCAACGAGGGAAAAATAGCAAAAAATATAATGAAGTATTACCTTCAATTTTAAAGGTTACATATTGATTTAATATATTAAATATAAGTATTTTAATCCCACTCTCTGAATTGCTCAATTTCCGGTGACGCGGGAATAATGATTAGTAGGTTTTTCCAGAAGGTAATAATAAATGTTAGCGATTATTGGTGGCACGGGGCTGACGCAACTGACCAATCTGGAAATATCGCATCGACAGGTGATGCGAACGCCTTATGGTGAGCCTTCCGGAGCGATTACCTTTGGCCGCTTGCGCCAGCATGAAGTGATGTTTATTGCCCGTCATGGTTACGGCCATAAGATCCCGCCGCATGACGTGAATTATCGTGCCAATCTGTGGGCGTTGAAAGAGCAGGGAGCGCAACGTATCATTTCTGTCGCGGCAGTCGGGGGGATCCGTGCTGACCTGTCGCCCGGTGTTATTGTGCTGCCAGATCAGATTATTGATTATACCTATGGGCGCGAGTTCACCTACTTTGATGGGCGCGATTGCTCGGTAACGCATATTGATTTTACCCAGCCTTATAGTCAGGAACTACGCCAACAAATTCTGGATGCTGGAAGATGTGCCGACATCACTTGTCTGGATGGCGGAGTATATGCCGCTACACAGGGGCCGCGTCTGGATACGGCAGCTGAGATCAATCGCCTGGAACGTGACGGTGCCGATATGGTGGGCATGACTGGCATGCCTGAAGCCGCCTTGGCCAAAGAGCTTGGTTTGAAATACGCCGCTATCGCGGTGGTGGTGAATTATGCTGCCGGCCGCGGTAGCAGCCTCGATGGTGTGAATTTTGAAAACATCAGTGCAGTGGCACAACCTGCCATGGCACGCGTGCGCAACATCCTTGAATGCGTGGTGGATTCTGATGCCGATTAGGGAGGTATTGCGTATGGGCGATGCGCGCCTGTTGCGTTGCG
>JANMWF010000038.1:0-22540 GCA_031393845.1 Nitrosomonadales bacterium
TGTATTCGGCAGTTAATTTGGAAGGAAATACCTTCGAGTATTCAGCGCTACCCGTTTGAGATCCACACGGAACTGACGGTAAATACGGATGCGGATATTTCGATGAAGAATTCACCGTCAGATTTACCGTCAAAGCTTCGCGCGGTACAGGCACTTGGGCCATGAGCGGAAACATACGATATCTTTTTATATCAATCGCTTATCTTCGAAAACCTGCGTCGTTGATGATGTAGCGACGTCGTCATCCATGATTTTCAAGTCTTTGATACTTAAAAGTAAACTTTTACTACTAAGAATATTTCACTCCCACTCGATAGTAGCAGGTGGCTTTCCGGAAATATCGTAAACCACTCGGTTAATGCCTCGCACTTCGTTGATGATGCGGTTAGAAATTTTGGCCAGTAAGGCATGCGGCAATTCTGCCCAATGTGCGGTCATGAAGTCCTGTGTTTGCACCGCACGTAGCGCCACCACCCACTCATACGTTCGGCCATCGCCCATCACGCCCACTGACTTTACTGGCAGGAATACAACAAATGCCTGTGCGGTTTTCTCATACCAGCCGGACGTATGTAACTCTTCAATGAAGATTGCATCAGCACGGCGCAATAAGTCGGCGTATTCACGCTTGACTTCGCCAAGGATGCGCACACCCAGCCCCGGCCCCGGGAATGGGTGGCGGTACACCATGTCGCGCGGCAAGCCGAGCGCCACACCAAGTTCGCGCACTTCGTCCTTGAACAGTTCTCGCAACGGTTCCAACAGCTTAAGATGCAAGGTATCGGGCAAGCCGCCGACGTTGTGGTGTGATTTGATAGCGTGTGCTTTTTTTGTTTTGGCGCCAGCAGATTCGATCACGTCCGGATAAATGGTGCCTTGCGCCAGCCATTTAGCCTGCGGCAATTTGGCGGCTTCTCGCTGGAACACTTCGACAAACTCGCGCCCGATAATTTTGCGTTTTTGCTCTGGATCAGACACACCTGCCAAATGTTTCATGAATTCTGCGCCAGCATCAACATGGATAACTTTCACACCTAGATTTTTAGCAAAAGCTTCCATAACCTGCTTGGCTTCATTCAAGCGCAACAGGCCATTGTCCACAAATACGCAGGTGAGTTGCGTGCCGATGGCACGATGCAACAATGCTGCTGCCACGGAAGAATCCACTCCGCCGGACAGGCCGAGGATGACTTCTTCCTGACCGACTTGGGCGCGAATTTTTGCTATCGCCTCACTGATGTAATCGGGCATGTTCCAGTCCTGCCCACAGCCGCAGATGTCATGCACGAAGCGGTTGATTATCGCCTTGCCTTGCGAAGTGTGGGTCACTTCCGGATGAAATTGTACCGAGTAGAAGCGGCGTGCTTCGTCTGCCATACCGGCAATCTGCGTGATTGCATTGGAAGCAATCACCATGAAGCCCGGTGGCAACAGGGTGACCTTGTCGCCGTGGCTCATCCACACATCCAGCAAGCCGTGGCCTGCCTCGTTGTTACGATCCTGAATGTCGCGAAATAATTTTGAATGGCCGCGTGCACGAATTTCCGCATAGCCAAATTCGCGCACCAGACCGATTTCTACTTCCCCACCCAATTGCGCGGCCATGGTTTGCATACCGTAGCAAATACCCAGCACCGGAACGCCCAGTTCAAAGACCACTTGCGGTGCACGCGGGGCATCACCTTCCGTTACTGAATTGGGGCCACCCGAAAGAATGATGCCAGCTGGCTTGAAATCGCGAATGAATTCATCACCTACATCGAATGGATGCAGCTCGCAGTAAACATGAGATTCGCGCACGCAGCGCGCTATAAGTTGGGTGTATTGCGAACCAAAGTCCAGGATCAGAATTTTTTGGTGGGACATAGAAGTTATCAGGTGCAAATTATTAATTAATAGGTTGGTGCAGCGATTGTTGCTAGCCCATAAGCCGCATGATTGGCCTTCACCATAATGTCAGCTTACGCTATTCAGCCATTTTGACCTCAGCTAATAACTAACAACAACTAATCAATATGGTAGTTAGGTGCTTCCTTGGTGATCTGCACGTCGTGGACATGCGATTCACGGATGCCGGCAGATGTTATTTGCACAAACTCTGCCTTGGTGTGCATTGTGGCGACATCCGGACAACCCAGATAGCCCATGCTGGCACGCAAACCACCCATTAGTTGGTGGATAACCGCCAGCACGCTTCCCTTGTAAGGCACGCGTCCTTCCACTCCCTCAGGAACCAGTTTATCTTGATTGGCTTCGTTGTCCTGAAAATAACGATCACTGGAACCCAGCTGCATCGCGCCTATACTGCCCATGCCGCGATAGGATTTATAAGAACGGCCCTGAAACAGCTCTACCTCGCCGGGTGCTTCTTCTGTCCCTGCAAACAGACCGCCCAACATCACGACGTGCGCACCTGCCGCAATCGCCTTTGCGATGTCGCCGGAATAACGCACTCCACCGTCTGCAATGAGTGCTATACCGGAACCTTGCAATGCTTCAGCCACATTCTGGATAGCCGATATTTGCGGCACACCTATACCCGCGACTATGCGCGTAGTGCAAATCGAGCCGGGGCCAATACCTACTTTAACGCCGTCTGCGCCATGATCCATAAGGGCTTTGGCAGCGGCGGCAGTAGCAATGTTCCCGCCAATTACATCCACGTTCGGAAAATTCTTTTTCACCCACTTAACACGGTCTAGCACGCCTTGTGCATGGCCGTGGGCGGTATCGACTATGAGTACATCCACTCCGGCTTCTACCAATAGGGTTGCGCGATCGTCCGTGCCTTCGCCCACGCCAATCGCAGCACCAACGCGCAAACGCCCGAGTTCATCTTTACATGCCAGCGGATGTTCGCTGGACTTGAGAATATCCTTTACAGTAAATAGACCGCACAGCTCAAACGCATCATTCACCACCAGTACACGTTCAATACGATGCTGATGCATCAACCCGCGCGCTTCTTCACGGCTGGCGTTTTCCTTGACCGTGATCAGCCGTTCTCGCGGCGTCATGATATTTTGGATAGGTTGATCAAGGTTGTTCTCGAAACGCAAATCACGGTTAGTCACAATCCCGACCACCTGCTTACCCTGTACCACCGGCAATCCTGAAATATTGTGCAGTCGAATGAGGTTCAGCACATCGCGCACAGTCATCCCGGGTGTGACTGTAATGGGATCCTTCACCATGCCGCTTTCAAAGCGCTTCACCTTGGATACCTCAGCAGCCTGCATCTTGGCGGTCATATTTTTGTGAACGATGCCGATGCCGCCTTCCTGTGCCAAGGCTATTGCCAGACGCGCTTCGGTGACAGTATCCATGGCGGCGGATAACAAAGGAATATTTAAGGTGATGTTGCGGGTAAGCTGAGTACGCAAACTGACATCACGCGGCAATACATTGGAATGTGCCGGAATCAGCAAGACATCGTCAAAAGTTAGCCCTTTTTGGGTGATACGCATAATAGATCAACCTCAACAAAAATTTACCGATGGATTCGCATTTTATAGGTTTTTACCAGTACCAACGTCAATTTGTGCAAATGACTAAATGCCGGCATCTCGAAATCTTGTATATGGATGCTCCACTTGGCATTAATCATCTGTAGAAAAGCAGAACGATACTGAAGCTCTCCACAGGGCACCCAGCAGGATCAGCGGCAGCCCCACAAAACTGAGGCACAGAACAACCGATGGTCAAGATGCATCGCAAGGACCCCAACAAAGGTTGAAAGGAGATTAAGGACGGTGTGTTTTAGGGATCGCTAATTCACTAACTTTATGAAGTGTTTTCCCATGCCCACCATCGAGCGCATCTTACGCATTCATGAATGACGAATGGTCTCGCTTAGATACAACCACGGCTTATACCTTTTGATACAAATTTTTTAGATACAAACCGTGGCATTGAACATTTTTATAAAAAAATTGATTGAATTAAGGGCGCCTTTAAAAATTCAAGTTTCTAGGCAAGACAAGGCACGAGTAAAGAATTTGAGCGCGGCATATAGTTGATATGTAAGCGATAATTTTTTCGAGTAACGCCGTATTGTGACGAAAATTGGACTTTTAGAGACGCCCTTAATTTAATGCGAGATGCATTGGTTGTATTCCATAGCCGATATGGCCTGGAATTTGCTGATCCCAATGTTGAGTGATGCACACCTCATTAACTGGAACGCACTAACCTTACGTGACTAGGAATGGCGCTGTATTCGCTATACACCTTGCCAACGTAGAAACTGACAAACCAGGATAGGGCGCCATCTGGCGAAGCTGTAAAAAAAGCTGACCCTGGCGTTCCTGGAAAGACGTCTGTGTCAATCGACGGATCTCTACGGCTCATATCCACGATGCTCGACAGCTCTTCTACTTTAGGCAAGCGCCAAGCTTTGCGCGTGGCCTTCGCGTCGCTTTTAGCCAATGCCAACGCATCTTCCAAATTATAAGCGCCAGGAATCCCAGTGCAGCCATCGACACTTGCCGCCATGCCTTCAGCGCAACGTCGCCAGATCAGGCCAGTTTTATTGTCTGTAACTTCAGTACCATCCTCAGAAATGATAAATCGTGCTGGCGGTTGCTCATCTGGATTGTCTGCCTGCGGTTGGGAGTTATCAGTTTCATTCTGCATATTTGATCTTCTTTCTATCAGTTAATTATCAGTTAACAGGGATTTTCCTGTATTTTTGCAAAAAATATTAATAATTACTGCAACGATTTAACTACACTGTGTTCTGTAGGGAACACGCATTTGTAAAATAATTACAATATCTTGTCAATATCGAATTCTACTCCAGAGTGGCTTCATTCCGCACTTTCCTCCAGCGCTACGTATTCCATCATGAACCGGAACGCACTAAGCGCACCTGAAGTTTACCGCCACAGACGTAAGTGTTCATGAATCCACCATAAAACATGACATACCAAGCCTTTAACGGATTATTTTCCACGGGCGAAGCCGACCAGAAAGGTGTTGCAGGCGTCCCCGGAAAGGCGTGCGTATCAATCGCCGGATTTCCGAGGCTCGCATCTACAATGCTCGAAAGTTCTTTTACATTGGGAAGCCGCCATGACTTGCCACTAGCCAACGCTACGTCGTTGGCCAAGGCCAGCGACTGCTCCCAGGTATAAGCGGCTGCAACCCCACTACAGCCCTTGCTGCTGGCCGTCATACCTTCTGGACAACGCCGCCAGATTAGTCCGGTTTTGCTGTCAGCGACTTCATTGCCATCCGCCGATATGGAATATCGGGTCTGAATTTGTGCATCTGAGTTGCCTGGCACAGCGGGTATATCTGCCAAAGGCTGGGGAGTGCCGGTTTTCATGATAATGCTCTCATTAGGATTAATTAAATTTAGCTCGTTGTACTTATTCAGTCCAGAAAAAACCCATAGATGGCCAAGATTTTATTCCACTAGCTTGACCTGTACATAAAACAGACAATGTAACTGCAATATTTTATATAATGCTTTCCATACAGAGACACAATTGTTAAAACATCAATATCTTGCCCATATCAAATTTTTTACCCGACACAGTTTCATTCCTATTCTCTGACCGGCATCTTATGATGACTGATCGCTTTTTGATTTTAATCTATTACTATTACGCATAATAAACTGAATAAACAATGACAGTATCCGTCTTTGACATTATGCATAATGCAGGACGCCACTAAACTTATGCACATCACTCACCTGCTGCATGCCACCTTTTTGGTGGCAGACCTGAATAAGGCACGCATTTTTTATGAAAATATTCTGGGACTAGTACCTGACGGCAAGCGTCCAGAAATGAGTTTTCCCGGCATGTGGTATAACGTGGGCATACATCAGCAAATCCATCTCATGCAACTGCCTAATCCGGAAGCGAGCCTGCAGCGTCCAGCGCACGGAGGACGCGACCGCCATATAGCCCTGTCGGTAAGCAATCTGAATGCGTTGATGCAAAAATTGGATTCAGCCACGATAAGCTACACGATAAGCATGTCCGGCCGTCCTGCCTTATTCTGCCGCGACCCGGATGATAATGCATTGGAGTTTATTGAACACCAGCCCTCCCTTTGAAATATAAGGTTAGCAAATCCGCTCTGTTTAAAACACTATTTAGATTATTGTAAAATACGCTCTGGATAACACCTTGATCACATGAAAACTCCAAAAAGAATTGAGCCGCTCATCCAGGATGGCATAGTTGACAAAGTAGACCGTCAGCTCATGAGCGGCAAAGAAGCCAATGTCTATATTGTGATCTGTGGAGAAAATATCCGCTGCGCGAAAGTTTATAAGGAAGCTAACAAGCGCAGTTTCCATCAGGCCGTTCACTACACGGAAGGCCGCAAGGTGAAAAACAGCCGTATGGCCCGTGCCATGGAAAAAGGCACTCGCTATGGGCGTAAAGAGCGGGAAGCCGCCTGGCAAAATGCCGAGGTGGACGCTTTGTACAAACTCGCCGCTGCCGGAGTGCGTGTTCCGCATCCCTATGGGTTTTACGAGGGCGTGTTGCTGATGGAATTGGTGTCCGACGAGAATGGCGAGCCCGCCCCGCGACTCAATGATCTAGTACTTACTGCTGAGCTCGCGCGACAATATCACCAGATATTGATCAGACAAGTCGTGCGCATGCTGTGTGCTGGCATCGTTCACGGCGACCTTTCCGAGTACAACGTCCTCGTCGACAGCAACGGGCCGGTCATCATCGACTTGCCACAAGCAATCGATGCTGCCGCAAACAACAATGCCTGCAAAATGTTGGAGCGAGACGTCGATAATCTGGCAACCTACTTCGGCCAATTCGCCCCCGAACTACGTTCTTCCGATTATGGCAAAGAAATCTGGTCGCTCTATGAGAGCGGTGAATTAAATCCTGACATCGAACTGACGGGCAAATTTAAACGCAGCGAAAAGCAAGCTGACGTCGGCGCTGTAATGCGGGAAATTGATGCCGCTCGCGATGCCGACAATACACGACGACTCTTGCGACAAGCTGCTAAAGCAGATGGCAGATGAAATAATCCCCTCTTGAAAATCATGAGACTACCCCAACCTATGCGTGCGTCCTGTCTAAAAAATAATGGAGAAAGTAATGACCGATAATGTAACCAGCAATCGTGAAACCATGGGCTTTCAGGCCGAGGTAAAACAACTACTGCAATTGATGATTCATTCGCTATATTCGAATCGAGAAATCTTCCTGCGTGAGCTGATATCCAATGCGTCCGATGCCTGCGACAAGCTGCGCTTCGAGGGACTGCATAATTCAGCATTGTTTGAGAATGATTCCGAGCTGACTATCCATGTCAGCTACGATAAAGAAGCGAAAACGCTGACCATTAGCGACAATGGCATTGGTATGAGCCGCGACGAGGTCATCACCAATCTCGGCACGATTGCCAAATCCGGTACACGCGAATTCTTTACTCAGCTTTCTGGAGACCAGCAGAAGGATGCAAACCTTATCGGTCAGTTTGGCGTGGGTTTTTATTCGGCTTTTATCGTCGCCGACAAGGTGAGCGTGTTAACGCGCCGTGCCGGTGAGAAAATCGATCAAGGTGTAAGCTGGGAATCCGACGGTGGCGGAGAATTTGCCATTGAGATGGTCGAGCGCGCCACACGTGGTACGGCTATTACCCTGCATCTGCGCGAAGGGCAGGAAGATCTGCTAAATGGCACAAAGTTGCGCACCATTATCCACAAGTATTCTGACCATATCGTTCAGCCTATCTTAATGAAAAAGGAGGAATGGAAAGACAACACACAGCAGGTGCTGGACGAAGAAGAGACAATCAATCAAGCTTTTGCGCTGTGGGCACGCCCCAAAACCGAGATCAGCGATGATGAATACAAAGGTTTTTACAAACATGTAGGCCATGACTATGAGGATCCGCTGGCATGGACTCACGCACGTGTAGAGGGACGCCAGGAATACACTTTGTTGCTATATCTCCCGGCCAGGGCACCCTTTGATCTGTGGGAGCGCGATGCGAGTCACGGCATTAAACTGTATGTGCGCCGCGTCTTCATCATGGACGATGCCACCCAACTAATGCCACATTACCTGCGCTTTGTTCGCGGTGTGGTTGATACCAATGATCTCCCGCTCAACGTATCGCGCGAGATTCTGCAAGAATCAAAGGATATCGAAGCAATCCGCTCTGGCTGCACGAAGAAAGTGCTTGGCCTGCTGGAAGATATGGCCGTTAAGGATTCAGAGAAATATGCCAAGTTCTGGGATGTATTTGGTCGCGTGCTGAAAGAAGGAGTGGGCGAAGACTTCGCTAATAAAGACAAGATCGCGGGCTTGCTGCGCCTCGCTTCTACTCATACTAATTCGCCAGGAGAAACCGTTTCTCTGGCCGATTACATTAGTCGCATGAAGGAAGGTCAGGACAAGATTTACTACATCACCGCTGATACTTTCAATGCCGCAAAGAATAGTCCGCATTTGGAAGTGTTTCGCAAGAAAGACATAGAAGTGCTCTTACTGACCGATCACGTAGATGAGTGGGTGGTGAGTAATTTATCCGCTTTTGAGGGTAAGCCGTTGGTGTCTGTTGCGAAAGGAGGGCTTGATCTCGGTAAACTCGAAGACGAGTCAGAGAAACAGGAACAGGAAAAAGATGCCGGTGCATTCAAGGAGCTGACCGACAAGATTAAAGCTAGCCTTAGCGATCGCGTTAAAGAGGTGCGCGTAACTCACCGCCTGACCGATTCGCCAGCCTGCCTAGTGGCGGACGTTCATGACATAAACGCTAATCTTGCTCGTCTATTGAAGGCATCAGGACAGAAAGCGCCCGTATCGCAGCCTATCCTCGAAATCAACCCCAAGCATCCGGTTGTGTTACGCCTGAAAGTCGAAGAGAAGAAGTTTGATGACTGGGCCTCAGTATTATTCGATCAAGCCTTGCTGGCCGAGGGTGGCCAGCTTGACGATCCAGCCAGTTTCGTGAAACGTATTAATCAGCTGATGCTGGAAATGAGCAGCAGCTAACGCTGTTGCTGTTGGCAGGATTTGCTTGCACGTCAACCCCTGCCAGCCGAACGGCCAAGCACTAAGCATTTGCAAAACTGGGCGACATTACTGTTGCTGATCCGCCGCCGTTATACAAGTTAGATCGGTACCACAGCTGCATTGATATTAAAATAATGCGACTGTGATACCGATTTGGCTTGGAACGGATTTTTGCACTTTTGTAACAGCGTAGAAATAAACAAATGCGGACTATATTAATACTGTTCATCGTTGCCTGGTTGGCGCTCCTATCTGCAATTTATTTAAGTGTCGAAAAACAACCGCTCATCACTGGTATAGCCCAATTTACTCCAGCTCATATCGACCGCGCCAAACACATACTGTCTCGTAACGATCCGCGTAGAATGAAAGCAGGCGTACTGCGCACCATTACTATTAGTCAAGAAGATCTCGACCTTGTAGTCAATTATCTTGCCAACAGCTACGGCAAGGGCAGCTCCCATATAGATTTACAGCAAGGCACGGCCAGAGTGCGCGCAACTGTCGAATTGCCGCCCAATCCAATCGGGCGCTATCTCAATATTGACGCCAAGCTTCGCGAAACAAAAGCACTCCCACGATTTGAATATCTACACATTGGTAAGTTACCGGTGCCCGCGTTTGTTGCAAACTGGCTACTACAGTTCGGCATTAAGCAATTGCAAGCCAACAAGGACTACGGGGCAACTGCCGATGTCATCAAAAATGTGAGCACAAGTGATGAGGTGCTGCGCATCGTCTTCGAATGGAACGAAGTGCTGCCCAATCAGCTTAAGGCCTTGCTGGTGCCGCCCAAGGAGCAGGAACGACTGCAGGCATATCACGAACGACTGGTCGAGCTGACCGGAAAACCTGGCTCAAAACACAAACTGCGGTTAAATGAACTGATGCGAGCGCTGTTCGAACTCGCCACGCAGCGTACAAACAACGGTGCCGATCCGGCGACGGAAAACCGCGCCGCGATCATCGTTATGGCGTTTTATGTAAATGGAAAAGGGCTTAGTGCCATTATTCCGGCTGCCACACAATGGCCCAAGCCGACTTCGCGCATTGTGACCCTGGGCGGACGCGGAGACTTCTCTCAGCATTTCACGATTTCTGCGGCACTTGCGGCTACTGCTGGCAGCCCGCTGTCGGATGTTATCGGCTTATACAAAGAAATCGAGGATTCTCACGGGGGCAGCGGCTTCAGCTTCAATGACATCGCCGCTGATCGTGCCGGCACACGTTTAGGCGAACTTGCCACGACAAGTGACAGTGGTGCGCAGAAAGTACAGCGGCTACTTACTGCGGGCCTGCGCGAATCCGACATCATGCCAGAAGTGAAGGATTTACCGGAGTTTATGCAGGGAATCGAATTCAAGCGTCGCTATGGCAGCATTGGCAGCCCAGCTTATATAAAAATGACCAACGAAATCGAGCGACGCATCGCCGCACTGCCTCTATATCGCTGACAATATATGCACGAAAAAATGATGAGTTGTGAACTCTGTAAAACAACGAGCGAAGCACTGTTATGGCGCGGCGAGCTTTGTCGCGTGGTGCTGATCGAGGATGCCGATTATCCCGGATTCTGTCGCGTGATATGGAACCACCACGTCAAGGAAATGACAGACTTGAATAATGACGAACAGCATGCTTTCATGAACGTGGTATTTGCCGTGGAAAGCGCGCTACGCGAAGTGATGCAGCCCGACAAAATTAATCTTGCCAGCCTCGGCAACATGACACCGCACTTGCACTGGCACGTCATTCCGCGCTACATCCTCGACAAACACTTTCCCAACCCGATTTGGGGTACACCTCAACGTGCAGGTATTCTAAAACCACCGGTAGATTGGGCGGCTCGACTCGCAAAAGGCATATGTCAACGACTTTAATAAAACGAACTTTTATAGATTCTCTATTAATAAACCACGCTTGGCCAACAGGGCCGCGCCGTAGGCAGATTCAGTGTGTTCCGCTACCGACAGTGGCACCCCTAACAAGCGTTCGCGTATTTTTCCCCACACTTTATTTTTCGCTCCGCCGCCAGTGGATGTAACGGATTTTAGCGGGCTTGCACCGAGTTCAGCCAGCTTGGCATAACCTGCCGCTTCGATGCGGCTCAAGCCTTGTAGCAGACCGTGCAGAAACAGTACGTCGTCCGCAGGACGCGGGGTAAGACGTGGCGTCAAGGTGGAATCGTTAATCGGAAAACGTTCGCCAGGTCGCGGCAACGGGTAGTAATCAAGAGGGCTATCAGTAGCCGGATCAATGTGCTGGCTGAGTTTATCGATTTGCGGATCGCCAAAATATTGCCGCAACACGCTGCCGCCTGCGTTGGATGCACCACCCGCCAACCATAAATTGCCAAAACGATGACTGTATACGCCATATTGTGCTGCTTCTACGCGTTGCTCCGAAAGTAGCTTGAGTACCATGGTAGTGCCTAGCGAAGTGACAGCTGAGCCGGGCTCATGCACGCCTGCGGCAATAAAAGCGGCGATACTGTCTGTAGTGCCCGCATGCACCCTGCACGCCGGGTTAATCTTAAAATGCTGTGCCGCAAATGAGCTGATGTGAGTAATGTTTGCTCCGGGAGCGACGACTTGCGGCAGAAAATTGGTATGCGGCAAATTATTAACCCAATCCGGCCAGCATAAGCGCTCTGCGTCATAACCGCTCTTGAGCGCATTATGATAGTCGCTAACGCCACCCAGACCGGTAAGCAGCGCAGCGAGCCAATCCGCCTGATGGAGGAAGTGCGCAACGTTTGAAAGTTCGGTGTGCTTTGTCAGCCACAGAAATTTGGCTAACCCTGAGCTGGCGCTGCAAACAATGTGACCCGGTGGGGCAAACTGCGTTAGTTGTTCTGATTCTTCTCGAGCGCGGTTATCAAAGTAGAGCAAAGCGGGAGTGGTCGGCTCCAACTCTTTATCACACAATAAAACCGTGGCAGAAGTAGCAGCAATAGCGATGCTTTGTAGTTCAGCTGCAATCGGTGCGGGTAGACGTTTGAGCAGCGTATGCAGTGCCTCGCGCCAATTCAGATGAACTTGTAAAGCAGCATCAGGATAGAAGATATGATCTTCATGAATAATCGCCCCGACTTTGTCCACAACACAAACGCGTGCGCCTGATGTGCCAAAGTCCAGACCGAGATAAGATTCCATGTATGAAGTTAAAGGAAGAAAGCAAAATTAGTGTAAAGCTAAAGGGCACCTCTAAAAATCCAATTTTGCGAGCAGCCGCTTTGCGGCTTGCCTGCTTACCCCGTTTCGTCACAATACGGCGTTACTCGAAAAAATTATCTCTTACATATCAACTATATGCCGCGCTCAAATTTTTTACTCGTGCCTTGTCTTGCCTAGAAACTTGAATTTTTAGAGGCACCCTAAAGAGTATCTCCTAATAAATACAAAAACTTCGAAAAGGAATTAATTTAGAACATTGGTTTTTTATCGACTGACTTATAGCGCTTGACCCCACCCAAAATCTCCGCCTTGGCTTCCTTGACCCCGACCCAGCCATTTATCTTGACCCATTTGCCTATTTCCAGATCTTTATAGTGAGCGAAGAAATGCGAGATTTGCGAAAGCACAAGTTCTGGCAGGTCGGTATGTGATTTTATTTTGCGATAAAGACTACATAACTTATCAACGGGCACAGCCAGTATCTTGCCATCCTCGCCAGCTTCGTCAGTCATCTTCAACATGCCTATCGGTCTACAGCGAACCACCACGCCAGTAATGAGCGACACTGGTGACATTACAAGTACATCTACCGGATCCCCGTCTTCCGACAACGTATGTGGGATATAACCGTAGTTACACGGATAATGCATTGCCGTTGACATGAAACGATCCACAAACATGGCACCAGTTTCCTTGTCCACTTCGTATTTTACGGGATCAGCATTCATGGGTATTTCGATGATGACATTAAAATCGTTGGGAAGGTCGCGACCAGAATTTACTCGATCTAGATTCATTTCTATTCCTGGCTAAAAAAAGTTTATTATACCCGTGAGTCTGACAGATCGACCAGTCAGAGCTTTGTCCACTCTGACCGGGCTACATGAATTTAACGGGGTTTGAGACTGAATAGGTGACTGTGATCGGTCATTATGCGAGGCATAGTGAAATCAGTTGTCGATAATAGACTGACTTCAGCGTTCATTGGCACACAAGCGACATCATCCCCAGTGAAGCTACGCCCTCTATGGGAAATGATGTCTTCTTTGGCGAATTGGAAAACTGCCATTCAACAGTAGCGAAAAATATTGTTCTGCCTTAAAGGGCTAAACACCTTTTTACCATTTGTTGATTGACCATCCCCCACTTATAATTCAAATTAACTCTTATCTTGACTGAAAAAAGAGGTACTTTACACTTTCATATTCCATTTATAGCCGAATTCGTCATTGCCAGTTTCAACCGGCACTATCTTGTGCGGTGTGTGCGGCGAAGCTGGTGCAGGCTCATCAAGAGCAGGCCCCTCCTTCGTCAAGGTGAATACTACTGGCTCAGGTTTGTCGTCCTGAAGTGGTGAGTAAAGCAAAGGCGCGTTCGCTCGAGTATCAGGGTTCAAGAACCGAGTTTCATCCGTATCTTTCAATATTCCAAGATATTTTTGCCTGGCTTCCCAGCTGGGCAGCACGTCATCATTGCGCCTGATTTCTTTGCTGCTTGATACAACGAAACCATCCCCTTCCACTTGGCCCAGTGCTTTAAGTGCATTCTCAGAATACTCATACTTGCCCTCTTTATTTTTTCGCGCCATAGCATCAATAGAACAGTGATGTGGTGCAAGCAAGATATTCCAACTAAGCTTATCGGTATTGTTTTGATAATTCTGCCAAATACGATCCCAAACCTCGACTGTCGCATCCCCTCCTAACATAATGCGATTCGCCCCACCAAACACTTTAACTGTCCAGCGTATGACCAAGCTAGTGCCGTTAATGTCTGGTTGATCTTCACTCGATATAGCTTTGGATATTTCGCCTTCTTTTTGGACAGGCGAAATAACATACGCTTCAATATTCCGAGAAAAAATTTTAACTAATTCAGATGATGATGACGTTGCTTCCAATATGCTAATTCTATTGCCATTCAATTCTGATTCTTTACTACCTTGAAGATTCAGCCTACGTTTAATCTCTTGAAATACTGGTTTAGATTCATCAGTCTCAAATTTGGAGTCTTTAAAGCAAGGGTTGATCCATATTTCCTCAATAAGAATCAATTTATCATCTTCTCTTGGCCGATCCTCGAATTCAGCAGGGTCTCCGCGATAAAAAAGTTTGTCGAAACCGGTCAGGTTGTTCTGATCCGGGTGAGTCAAAACCAAGAGCGACAATCGATACTCTCGATTACTCCGATAACTGGAATGATAACAAGCATATTGAAGATCAAGAGCAAAGTCGTAGTAGATCCACTGAAACGGTTTTGACGCCTCCTCATGCCCAAGAGTGGCGGCGTTCCCTATACTACTGTTAACATCAATGGAACTTCTAAAACGATCTGTATACCGTTCGCAACGATAATTGATATCTGTAAGTATCGTTTTATCGTTCGCTTCGATTAAGGTGGTATCTCCATTGCCGACTGGGAAGAAAGTAACTCGATTTATAGACATTATTCGCCTTCCTTTTTGTGGATTTCATTTACTATGACAACTCGCCATTATACTCGATTAACTTAAAAGCATGAAAATATAAAGCAAATCAACAAACCTGACTATCCAACTCAATTCATTGTATTTTTGGATGTTATAAGGTTAACTCGTGGTTGCCGTGACTACTCTTGCCATCCAAAAAGAGCTTTATGGAAATAATTCTGCCTTGGCAAAAAATAAACCCTCTTGATCCTTTTTGGACAAAATAGGAGCGTTCTGGTCAAGATGCCAATCAATAGCCAAGTCTGGATCGTTCCATAGAATAGAACGCTCATATTCAGGCGCCCAATAATTTGTTGTTTTATAGAGAAATTCTGCATATGCGCTAAGCACGACGAAGCCGTGGGCAAACCCTTCCGGCACCCATAACATCCGTTTGTTTTCGGCAGAAAGAACGACGCCCACCCATAAACCGAAAGTGGGTGATAATTTACGAATATCCACTGCCACATCGAATACTTCCCCTGCCACTACTCGAACTAACTTGCCCTGTGGTTGCTTGATTTGATAATGCAGGCCTCGCAGTACATGCTGAGCCGATCGGGAGTGGTTATCCTGAACGAAGTTGACGGATCGCCCTGTGATACTCTCAAAGGCTTTTTGATTAAAACTTTCGAAAAAAAACCCACGGGCATCGCCGAACACTTTGGGTTCTATTATTAAAAGGTCGGCTATTGCAGTTTGAATAACTTGCATATTTAATATACTTTCTCTTTTAGAATGTCTAGCAGGTACCGGCCATAACCATTCTTTGCCAGCGGCTCGGCCAACCGTTCCATTTGCTCTACCGTGATGTAGCCTCGGCGATATGCAACCTCTTCCGGGCAGGCAATTTTCAAGCCTTGACGCTTCTCTAGCGTCTGAATAAACAGTGAAGCTTCCAGCAACGAATCATGCGTACCCGTATCCAACCACGCATAGCCACGCCCCATAACCTGCACATCCAGTTTTCCGCTATTGAGGTAAATCTGATTGACAGTGGTAATTTCCAATTCACCACGTGCAGAAGGCTTAACGGATTTGGCAATCTCAATAACGTTGTTGTCGTAAAAATAGAGGCCCGTCACGGCATAATTTGACTTGGGTTTTTTGGGCTTTTCTTCCAGGCTGATTGCATGCCCTGTAGCATCGAATTCCACTACTCCGTACCGTTCTGGATCATTGACATGGTAAGCAAACACCGTGCCGCCCTCCAGTTTTGCTCTGGCGGCTGAAAGATTTTTTTCGAAGTCGTGGCCATAAAAAATATTATCCCCCAGCACCAACGAACAGGAGTCATTTCCGATGAAAGACTCGCCAATAATAAATGCTTGCGCGAGCCCATCCGGTGAGGGCTGTATGGCAAAGGAGAAATTCATTCCCCACTGTGAGCCATCTCCTAACAACTGTTCGAAACGCGGAATATCCTGCGGAGTGGAGATAATCAAGATATCCTGAATGCCGGCCAGCATAAGCGTAGTCAGCGGATAGTAAATCATTGGTTTGTCGTAAACGGGCAATAATTGTTTGGAGATGGATCGGGTTGCCGGGTAAAGTCGGGTACCGGAGCCACCTGCGAGTATGATGCCTTTCATGATGTTTCCCTGTCACCGTAATTTTGTTGGATCCAATTTTGGTATTCTCCACTAATTACAGCATCAACCCAATCTGTGTTAGTCAGATACCATTGCACTGTCTTGCGCAATCCGGTTTCAAAAGTTTCCAGCGGTTTCCAGCCCAGTTCATGGGCGATTTTACCGGCATCGATCGCGTAGCGATGGTCATGCCCTGGCCTATCCTGAACGTAGGTGATAAGGGATGCATGAGGCGCACCTTGAGGGCGGAGCTCATCAAGAATAGTGCAAATCGCATGAACCACTTCCAGATTGGTTTTTTCATTCCAGCCGCCGATATTGTAGGTTTCCCCCACCCGGCCCCGCTCTAGTACCAGGCGCAAGGCACGCGCATGATCGTCCACATACAACCAGTCGCGAATGTTGTCACCCTTGCCATAAATAGGTAGCGGCTTACCATTACATGCATTCAGGATGATCAACGGAATTAGCTTCTCCGGAAAATGATAAGGGCCGTAATTATTGGAGCAGTTGGTGGTGATCACGGGCAGGCCGTAAGTATGGTGCCAAGCACGCACCAGATGGTCTGAAGACGCTTTACTTGCCGAATAAGGTGAGTTTGGCTGGTAAGCGGTATTCTCGGTAAAAAAACCGGTTTCACCGAGGCTGCCATATACCTCATCTGTGGAAATATGGTGGAAGCGAAAAGTGTTTTTTCGTTCTGTAGAAAGCTCACTCCAGTATTCCCGTGCTGCGTTCAGAAGAGTGTAAGTGCCAATAATATTGGTTTCAATAAAGGCGGCCGGGCCGGTGATAGATCGATCGACATGGGATTCCGCAGCCAAATGCATTACCGCATCCGGCTGATGTTCATGAAATAGGCTCGCGACTGTCGCAGCATCACAAATATCCACATGTTCGAAGCAATAGCGGGGATTGCCTGCTACCGATATCAAGGACTGTAAATTGCCGGCATAGGTCAGCTTATCGACGTTAATGACTGTAGCGTCGGTTTCCGTGATCAGTTGGCGAATAACCGCAGAGCCGATAAACCCGGCACCGCCGGTAATAAGGATTTTTCTCATGGTTTGGAGGGTTGATATGTCATTTTATCTTGCGTCATTTTACTGAAGATGGCTATCAAGAAAATAGGTTACATGCTGCAGCGCTTGCTCTGTTGCGCCACGATGAGTGTGTACAAAATGCAGTCCGGCTTGGCCAATTATTGTCAGCTGACCGGGGTTGGCAAGCAAGCTGTGTAAACCTTGCGCCAGGTCGGCTGAATTCTGTATCCGCACGGCGGCTCCGCATTCGACAGCAAGCTGACTGGCTTGTGCGAAATTGTATGTGTGTGGGCCGATAAACACAGGCTTGCCTACGGCGCAAGCCTCAATGAGATTTTGTCCTCCAAATGGCAGCAAACTGCCGCCAATGAAGGTAAGGTCGCAGGCGGCATAATAGGCAAACATTTCTCCCATGCTATCACCCAATACCACTTGGGTGTCTGGCGCAATCGGACAGTTTTCACTTCTGCGCTGAAAGCGGATGCCTTGCTGGGTGAGCATGTCAGCTACGTCGTCAAAGCGTTGCGGGTGGCGTGGCACAATGACAGTTAGCAGATGGGGAATGTCTACTTGCTTAAGCATGGATAGCAATAGCATCTCTTCTCCGGCGCGCGTGCTGGCTGCCAGAAAAATTTTCCTGTTTTTGCCGAACTGGGTGCGCATTTGTGCACCCAGTTCCAGCATCGCCGATGGTGGTTGAATGTCAAATTTCAGATTGCCCATGACAGATACATTTTTTGCACCTAATCCAGTAATGCGTGCAGCATCGACTTCACTTTGCGCAGAAATAGCGCTCAATTCGTTCAAGCCCAGTCGCGTCAAGTTCGGGTAGCGTGCATAACGTGCAGCAGATTTCTCAGATAACCGTGCATTAAGCAGCAGCAAGGGAATGCGCATAGTGTGGCAACTGTGAATCAGATTAAACCAGATTTCGGTTTCCATCAAAATCCCGATGCGTGGGCGAAAGTGTTGCAAGAAACGTTTGACAGCGAACGGGTAGTCATAAGGCAAATATACTCGCAGGACATCACTACCGTAAAGCTGTTCACTAGCTGCGCGGCCGGTCGGGGTGGTGTGTGTAAGCAGCAGTAGATGATGCGGGTAATCTTCCCGTAAACGTTGCACCAAACTGACCGCTGCATGTGTTTCTCCAACTGATACGGTATGCAGCCAAATTAACGGTTTATCACTGCGAGCAGAATAGCGCCCGAAACGTTCATCCATATGCTGGAGGTACTCACGTTGTTTGCGTGCCCGCCAGAGCAGATGGAAAAATATATATGGCAAAAAAAGCCACAGCAAAAAAGTATAAGTCTGACGAGGGTTAAGCATAACTAGCGAATATCATACAACCAGAGTTGATTTGGCAGGCCAGCAATAAGTGCGAGTGAATCATCAAGAATAAGGGCGACAGTACCAACGACATTCATTCATTTAATATTATTGCGTTATCTTGGATTTTTAACGCCATTAGAATCTGGGCAGTATTCCGGTATCCATTGCGTCAAGGCACGCTTAACTTCTGCGTCGTCCTGCGTAGCGTCCATGCTAAACCAAACTAATAGATTTCCCAGCCATGCGGCGTCCACTTGACGCGCTTGTGCGATGCGCAGTTTTATATGAGGAGTATGCAAAGTGTGCTCGTTGTCGGCCAGCAGCTCCTCGTGCAGTTTTTCACCCAAGCGCAGGCCAGTGAATTCAATCCGAATATCATCCTTACTTAGGCCGGAAAGACGAATAAGATCATTCGCCAAATCAATAATTTTTACTGGATCGCCCATGTCCAATACAAATATTTCTCCGCCTTTGCCCATTAAACTGGCCTGCAATACTAATTGCGCAGCCTCCGGAATCGACATGAAATAGCGTGTAATATCTGGATGCGTGACAGTAATTGGCCCACCCTTCGCAATCTGTTCGCGGAATTTTGGAATGACGCTACCCGTGCTGCCCAAGACATTGCCGAAACGCACCATGATGAAGCGCGTTCCGCCAGGCTGCTGCAATCCCTGACATACCATTTCTGCCAGACGTTTACTCGCTCCCATCACGTTGGTTGGGTTGACCGCTTTGTCGGTAGAGATCAATACAAATTTCTCTACATCATGACGCTGTGCAGCAGTGGCGACCGACCATGTGCCCAGCACGTTATTGCGTATCGCCTGCCAAGCGTTATGCTGCTCCATGAGGGGGACATGCTTGTATGCGGCTGCGTGAAATACTACTGCAGGCTTATACTCAGAAAAAACTTGATCAAGACGGGCAGCATCACGCACGTCGCCAATCAGGCAGACAATATCAAGACCAGCGAATTTCGCGGTCATCTCCTGTTCCATGTTATACAGAGCAAATTCATTCAACTCAAACATCACTAAAGTACGCGGTTTAAAGTTTATGATCTGGCGACATAATTCAGAGCCGATGGACCCACCGGCACCGGTTACCAGCACGGTTTTGCCGGTGAATAATTCATGCAGCCCAGCCGCATCCAATTGAACCGGATCACGTCCCAGCAGATCGTCCAGCTCCACGGCACGCAATTGCGAAATGGCAACACGTCCACTTAACAGGTCATCGAATGACGGCACCGTCAGCACCTTGACTCTGGCCTGATTACAAATCTCGATCGCACGCTTGCGCACTTGGTGTGAGGCCGATGGCATTGCAATGATGGCTTGCTTTACACTCATGCGTTCCGTCCATTGCGGCAGGCTATCCAGCGCGCCCAGTACCTTGATCCCATTGAGGATACGCCCATGTTTATCCACATTGTCGTCCAGAAAACCCACCAGCCGCCAGTCGCGGCTGCGTGCCAGCTCCTTGGACAAACCTACGGCTGCATCGCTCGCTCCTAACACCAGCACTGGCTCTACATTTAATTTTAGATTGCGATAAAAGCCATGCTCTTTCCAGAGACGATAAATGAAACGGCTTCCGCCCATTAAAAGTAGCAATAGCGCAGGATTAATCACTAGTACCGAGCGCGGTATTACGGCACTGATACGAAACATCCACAACACGAAGGGAATCAGCGCGGCAGCCGTCAGCACCGCCAAAAAAATTCGGCGCAAGTCAGTCACACTGGCATAGCGCCATAGGCCACGATATAAACCAAAGTGCCAGAAAATAATACTTTGCAAGGGTACTACCCAGATCAGGGTATGCAGCATCTCATCAATGAAATGTGGTGGTGGCTCAAAATTGAAGCGCAACAGATAAGCCAAGCTCCAGGCAAATGCGGCCGCCGCAAAATCATGCAGCATGGCTAGCAAAGTACGCAAATCTAATTTAACCACGCTGGCTTCGCTGAAATGCTTTCCAGCGACTATCCAAAATCAGCATTAGCCCAGCATACACCCCTCCCCATATCAGGAACAGAAGCCACGGCCATTCAGTGGACTGGCGCAAACACCAAATGGCAGATGCGCCCACCGCAAACATCAAAGTATATTCAAATAATGCGACATTACGATGTCCCCAACCAATCTGCACTAAGCGTTGGTAATAATGTTCGCGATGTGCTTGAGAGATTTTTTCACGATGCAACATACGTTTCAGCAAGGTGACACTGGCATCTATGATGAAAGGAGAGAATACCAGCACCGGAAACCATCCAGGCCATAGTCCCTGTTGCCAGCCCCACAACCCCATCGCAGCAGATAAAAAACCAAGAGGGATGGATCCTGCATCACCCATGAATACTTGAGCAGGATAAAAATTATAATAAAGCAAACCCAAGCCTGCAGCACCTATTGAGAAATTTAGCATGGCCTGAGTATCAGCGCCGTGCATCAGTGCTGCTACGCCATACATGGTAAAACCGAAAAATGTCATACCTCCAGCCAAGCCATCCGATCCATCCATAAAATTGAATAGATTGGTCATCCAAACTACGCACAACAACGCGAGCAACGCCAGCGCAACACCCTGCGCCAGCAAGCCCGAGCCGAGCACCAGAATTGCAGCAGCAGCGATGTGCGCCAACAAGCGTTGTCGTACTAGCAGGCCGCGCATGTCATCTAGCAAAGAAACGGCGAACAGTAAAATCATGGGCAAGACCACCCACCAAGCTAATGACATTATCATCAATGCCCAGGCAGACAGGAGGCCTGCCATTAACCCCACCCCGCCAATGCGTGGAATCGGCTCTTCATGCAATGAGCGTTCATTAGGGATATCTTGAATTTTTTTACCGGCTTTACTGAATACGATAATAGTAATCACCAACATGGTGACCAGAGCTGCAATCAGGGGGGCGTAATGCGACATGGAGACTTTTACTCTATAACAACATTGATAATTTCCGCGCAATCCACTTTCATGCGAGGTATTTACCGTATGGAAATTGTTTAACAAATCCTCGGCTAAGTTGGTATGTTTTATTAAGACCAATTGATTGCATCAAACGTAGCATACTTATTAACCCTTCTTACCTAAGCATCGGTGCAATTCTGCGGTCGCTTGCAGACCCTGTTGCAAAGTATAAGGAGGAACCCAGTTTAAATCACGGCGAATTTTATCACTATCGACCTGCAACGAACCGAGTAACCGTTCGACTTGATCAGATTTGTCGAATATTTTTCCCAACATACGTAACCAGCTAGGCGGGAACGGCAATATGTGCGCCGGACATCTCATCGCATCACCTAATTGGCGCAACAAATCCGGGGTGGAAACATCCTCACCATCACATATCAAATAAGTCTGGCCTGCGGCGACAGGATGAGTCGAGCAGGCTATCAAGGCATCCACCAAATTACCCAGATAAATTAAGCTGCGACGGTTATGTACAGAAGCAAATGGCAAAGGGATGTGTTTGGCGATCACCGCCAGCATTTGTGCAAAGTTGCCTTTCACACCCGGACCATAAACCAATGAAGGGCGCACAACCACAATTTCCAAGCCGGTTTCTTGGGCAATACGCCACAACGCTTGTTCAGCTTGCCATTTCGAGATACTGTAAAAATCTTGTGGACTGGGTTCATCTAACTCTGTAAATGACTGAGTTGCGCTGGTCTGTTCACCATTCACCTTGATCGAGCTAACGTAGACGAGCCGCCTCACCCCAAAGCAAGCAGCCTGCCGAGCAAGATTTGAAGTGCCGTGCAGATTGACCTTGAGAAACTCCACCAATGGATCCGTAGCGCTCTCGCGCATTACATGCACTCGTGCGGCAAGATGAATCACCACATCCACATCGCGTAATGCATCAGCCCAATTCGTCTCACTATCAATTGCGCCGACGACT
>JANMWF010000103.1:0-1528 GCA_031393845.1 Nitrosomonadales bacterium
TGTGCCAGAACGCCCTACATAAAATACCTTGTGATGCAAGGTGGCAAGGGTATGTTGTACCGATCCTCGTAACATAGCTTGTCGAAACAAACTCATCAGGTTGTATGCCAGCATGGCAAAGCCCAATGTCGCTTCAGTCACGTAAAAAATCATTGACGCTGAAGCTGTCCAAACCAAAATCTGCTTTGAGTTCCTTGATACGATTTTCGCAATCCGCTCGTCCCTGATAAAAGCGCCATATCTTCAGTGCGGGCAATTTCAGCGTAGTGACCATCGCACCGTGGCAAATAGGCTCGTGGTTTTGCCTATCGCTTTCTTTCTCTGCGCAAAGTGTTATCGCGCCACTATGATACGGCGCGGCGCACTCCAACCTTGAGCCTGGTAATTCAGTTCGCCCATTTCCAGTCCACGCTCAACGCTCCACCAAGTGACCCGCTCAGCAATGGATAGCGGCTGCTTTTGGATCATCGACGACACCGGCTTTTCCATTAAAGGGAAAGGTTCGGTCAGCGTCGTCCAGCAATATGCCGATTAGCAGTGATGCCGGTAATAATGATAATATCCGCGCCTCATTTTTTGGTAGATTTCTATGGCTAAACGTTATGATTTGATTGTGTTCGATTGGGATGGAACTGTGATGGACTCCACGGCAGTGATAGCGAGTTCGATCCAAGCTGCATGTCGAGATTTGGGCTTGACCGAGCCTAGCGATGTCGTTGCGAAGCATGTGATTGGCCTGGGGTTGCAAGAGGCGTTGAGCCAAGCCGTGCCGGATTTGCAGGAGAATCAGCGCGATGATCTGGTAGCACGTTACCGCCATCATTTTCTTGCGCAGGATGAGGCTATTCCATTGTTCGAGGGAGCGCAGCAGACCATTGCGGAGTTGCATGCTGCCGGGCACTGGCTGGCAGTGGCGACGGGCAAAAGCCGACAAGGGTTAAAGCGGGCTATGCAAACAAGCGGGATGGAGTCTTACTTTCACGCTACCCGCACGGCAGACCAAACATTTTCCAAGCCGCATCCAGCGATGCTGCTGGAAATTATGGATGAGCTTGGCGTTATGGCGCCGCGTGTGCTGATGGTGGGCGATACCACGCATGATTTGCAGATGGCGCGTAACGCAGGTGTAGACGCGATTGGCATGACGCATGGCGCGCACCCGGTAGACCAGTTGCGTGCCCTGGAACCGCTGGCGATGATGGACGATTTTGTCGGACTGCGCGCATGGTTTAAAGAATACGCCTGATATACTGGAGGGCAACTCTAAAAATTCAGATTTCGTTACAATACGTTGTTGCTCACAAAAAATGTTTCCTTACATATCAATTATATGCTGCGTCAACATTTTTTATTCGCGCCTAGTCTTGTTTAGAACTCTTAATTTTTAGAGGTGCCCTGGGTGCAGTTTTTTATTGAGGAATAATTATGTCAGAACAAAACAACAACTGGGAACGCGGCGTGCTGGAGAAGCTCGCTATGTCAGCCATTCAGGAGCAGCGCCGGGCGCGCCACTGGGGTATTTTTTTCA
>JANMWF010000110.1:0-3666 GCA_031393845.1 Nitrosomonadales bacterium
TGGTGAGCATGGGATGCATAACGAACCTTTTTAATGAGCAGTCGGATTGTTCCGAAGCCGTATTTTAGTGTGAATTGTACTTTGGATAAACCAGAGATTTTAAATAATGTACGTGTGGTCCTGAGTCATACCACTCACCCAGGCAATATTGGCGCGGCTGCACGCGCGATGAAGACCATGGGACTGCAGAGTCTGTATTTGATTAATCCACAACGTTTCCCTGACCAGCAAGCGGATGCGATGGCCGCCAGCGCGGCAGATGTGCTGCAAAATGCAGTTGTGTGTGGCTCGTTGGACGAGGCGTTGCAAGGCGTGGTTCTGGTGGCGGGAATGTCGGCACGTGCACGTTATATTTCGCAAGAAGTGTTCACCCCGCGTGCTGCGATGCCACTAATGGTGCAGCAGGCAACGCAGCAACCTGTGGCGCTTCTGTTTGGTACCGAAATGTCCGGTTTAACCAATAATGAGTTGGCGCGCTGGGTAAATACTTCTTGCGAAATGTAGCGCACCCGTGCCGACATTCCCGCCACCAGAACCGCGCCTTGCAACGCCTCATCCAGCGAGCCACACACGACTGCGTTTTGCAGCACATCTGCCGCGCTGGCCGCCATCGCATCCGCTTGTTGATCCGGGAAACGCTGTGGATTAATCAAATACAGGCTCTGCAGCCCCATGGTCTTCATCGCGCGTGCAGCCGCGCCAATATTGCCTGGGTGAGTGGTATGACTCAGTACCACACGTACATTATTTAAAATCTCTGGTTTATCCAAAGTACAATTCACACTAAAATACGGCTTCGGAACAATCCGACTGCTCATTAAAAAGGTTCGTTATGCATCCCATGCTCACCATCGCGGTGAAAGCCGCACGTCGCGCCGGCAACTTGATCCATCGTGCTGCCGATAATCTCGACCACCTCACCGTCACCAAAAAATCTCACTCCGATTATGTCAGCGAGGTAGATCGCGCAGCCGAGCAGGCCATTATCACCACCTTGCTGGATGCCTACCCAAAACACGCAATTCTAGCAGAAGAAAGTGGTGCCCGAGGCGACTCGGAATATGTTTGGATCATCGACCCGCTTGATGGTACCACCAACTTCTTGCATGGTTTTCAGCAATACGCCGTGTCCATTGCATTGCAGCACAATGGCGTATTGACCCAGGCAGTAATATATGACCCGACCAAGAATGATCTGTTCACCGCCACGCGCGGCAGCGGCGCTTATATCAATGACCGTCGTCTGCGTGTAAGCAAGCGTATCGAACTGGCCGACTGCCTGATTGGCACCGGATTTCCTTACACCAAGTTTGAGCATCTGGATGCCTATATGAACATCTTGCGCGACATGATGCAAAAGACCTCCGGCCTGCGCCGGCCCGGCTCTGCCGCACTTGATCTCGCCTACACGGCAGCAGGGCGCTATGATGGTTTCTTTGAAATTGGCCTTAAACCTTGGGACATCGCTGCGGGATGTTTGCTAATTACAGAAGCGGGCGGCTTGGTGGGTGACATGCAAGGTAACGACACCTTCCTCAAAAGCGGCAACCTTTGTGCAGGTAACCCCAAGGTATTCGCGCAAATGCTGCAAGTAATTGCTCCTCATCTGACGGAGGGGTTGAAATCCAGTAACTCATAAAATGGTTCGGGTGCTAGGCGCAATAACTTAACCACAATAATTAATATCCATGTAGCTGCCATCGATTTAGCTGCCGTCGATGTGGAATTTAAGCATTTCTCTTTGCGAAGCCCGCCGAATCTGGATGCGTTGCGGTGGAGGCCAGATAGCGCTCAAACCATAGTCGTGCCAAGCTGGCGACTTGTTCCAGCGTACCCGGCTCTTCGAAGAGGTGTGTTGCACCCGGAATAATATCAAGCCGTTTTTCCCCGTGTATTTGTGCCAGTGCAGTCTCGTTGAGACGAATCACATCATGGTCTTCTCCTCCGACGATGAGCAATGTCGGTGCCTTGACCCGCAAAAGCGCATCTCCCGCCAAATCAGGTCTACCACCGCGGGAAACGATGGCGGCCACATCCTGAGGATGGTCGGCCGCAGTCAGCAACGCGGCACCGGCACCGGTGCTGGCACCGAAATAGCCGATTTTCAATGCATGGGTTGATTGATTCTGCTTGAGCCAATCCGTCACATATCCAAGTCTTTGCGCCAGCAATTGGATATCAAAGCGTAAATACCCACTGGGGCGATCAGCAATCTCTTCTTCTGCTGTTAATAAATCAATCAGCAGTGTTGCCAACCCTGCCTGCTGTAATTGTTCCGCCACGAATCGATTACGCGGGCTGTGCCTGCTGCTGCCACTGCCATGCGCAAACAATACAATTCCGCTGGCATTTGACGGCAAGCTCAAATTGCCTTCAAGCTCGACTGGGCCAGCCGGAATGTGAACCAATTTTTGTTCCTGATGATTCATTTTGGCCTCCACGAAATTCAATATTTATAAATCGCGTTACACGGCAAATGGGAAAGTTTCAGGCACTTCGCCTTCTTTCCATAGTGCGCTTCTCTCCAGAGGCTCCACTGCACGCGTTTCATCAAAGTGTAAAACGACATCGAACTGCTCGGGCAAACTTGCAAAAAAATAATGGCTGCTACGCTCGGTCTCCGGCAAATATACTACCCCGATCGCACGCTCAAGGCGCGGCTCCCGTAGATAATTCGATGCTTTGCTATTACGTAACGGCAGCATGAAAGAAGGCAGTCCAGTTTCATGCAGCAAGCCCTCGTAACTGTTAGACAGCGCCGGGCGTATATGTTTGCGTTCGGCACCGCTATCCCATCCAGAAGCGGCCGTTACCGTGCCATGATGTGTAGTAAATCCGACCAGTACGGATTCCTGGTTGTACTGCTCGCGTACCAATTGACCTACATTTAATTCGCCGCCTTGGCCCATTTGAGTAGCTCGGGCATCACCGAGATGCGAGTTATGCGCCCACAAAACAATCTTGCTGTGTTGATCCTGCCGATCAAGATGCTTAATCAATGCATCAAGTGTCTCCACCATATGACGATCGCGCAAATTCCAGGACGATATGCGCGATTGAAACATCGAGCGATAGTATTCTTCGGCATTTTTGACGAGTCTGGCATTTTGTTCGGCGTAGAAAAACTCATCGGTTGCCACGTGACCGTCCTGCCGCATGTATGCCGCGAACTGCTGCCGCAAATCGATCAGCTCGTCGATCACTTGTTGCTCGCATGAGGTGCCTAGTCCAAAGCTGGCCGCGTAGCCATAAGCTTCAATATTTTCGCTAAAGTGATCAAAGCAGCCATAGCGGTAGCGTGCCCGCTGAGCTGCTTGCGGATCAACCTTGTCCAGATAATCGAGAACTGCGCGGGTAGAACTGTAAAGACTATAGAGATCAAGTCCATAAAAACCAACGTGTTTACCTGGGGATTCCAGAGCATCGTTATGCTCACGCAGCCAACCTATAAAATCCAGTACATCGGCATTGCGCCACATCCAGGTCGGGAAACGTTTGAAATCAGCCAGTGCTTCGGCTGCCGAGACATCATTTGATATGCCGCGCACATAGCGATTAACGCGATAGGCGGCAGGCCAATCGGCTTCGACAGCAACAGCCGTGAAATTCTTTTCTTTAATCAACCGTTCAGTAATCCGGGCGCGTTCGCGATAAAACTCGTGCGTC
>JANMWF010000118.1:0-1844 GCA_031393845.1 Nitrosomonadales bacterium
ATTGGCAAGGAAAAAACACCATTGCCAATGGTTGGCGTGATTACATCAATGCCTCTATTGAGGAGGTCTGTGCATTCCAGTACAACGCTATCAACCAGGCTATCCTCGATGCTCGGAGCATTATTCCAGCGGCACAGTGGAGTGAAGTATTCTACGAAGATATTGTGCGTCACCCGGTGGAGAGTTTCCGCAAATTATTCGAGGTTAGTGGCTTACCTTTTGATGCGCAACTGCAGGTGCATTGCGAGAACGTGTTAGACACACCTTACAACGCCTTCTCCGAAATCCGTTTGGATAAGTGGAAGGATGGCCGCAATCGCGAAAAAATTGAGCGAGTACTGGCCAAAGTTGAAACTACCGCCTGTGCCATGGGGTATGAGATTTGAGTCGTTTTACCCGGATATTTCATTTGTTCGGCTGGCCCGTTACTTTCATACACTGATAGTGTTCGGCGGCGGTACCCAGAAATTTATCTCTTTCGATTTTTAAGGTTGCGATGCAAATTTGGCTGGGTGGAATAGGGTTAGCTTGGCTGCTCGTGCAAATTGCATTGCTGTTGGTCTATCGCCACTCGCTGACCGCCTATTGGCGGGAGCCAGTATTACGTTGCCCGGTACTGGTTTTTGAGAGTGACGATTGGGGTGCGGGGCCGCTGGAGCAGGCGCAAGCTCTCGATGCATTGCGACAAATATTAAAAGGTCATCGGGATCAGTCTGGTCGTTGTCCAGTAATGACTTTGGGCTTAATCCTAAGTATCGCGGATACTCAGGCCATGCGCTCAGCAAAACAATCAGCTTACATTCGGCTTTTTCTCGACAATGCGTGTTTCGAGCCTGTGTTGGCTGCACTGCGTGCGGGGATCAATGAGGGCGTGTTCGCCCCCCAATTGCATGGCCTGGAGCATTATTGGCCGCCTGCAGTAATTGCGGCAGCAAGGACGGACGTGCAAGTGGCTGAGTGGTTGAAAACAAATGGCATAGCGCTTAGCGAAGATCTGCCTTCTCGCTTGCAAAGTCGCTGGATTGACGCCGCTTCACTTCCTTCTCATCCGCTTTCAGAAGCAGAAATTTATGCTGCTGTAGCGGAAGAGGTTAAAGTTTATATGCAAATTTTTGGCGCAAAACCAGCAATTGCGGTACCCACCACTTTTGTTTGGAGCGACGTGGTGGAGCGTGCTTGGGCCGCCCACGGCGTGATTTGCGTTATTACTCCCGGCACTCGTTACGAAAGCCGCGATGGGCAAGGCCGCCCGAGCGGAGACGGCAGGGTGATCCTGAACGGCGAGCGTGGCCAAGGTGATGTGATGTACCTGGTGCGCAACAATTATTTCGAACCTAAACTGGGCCATCGTGTCGAAAAAGGGCTGGATGCTTTAGCGTTGCAGACCGCGTGCGGACGTCCGACTTTGCTGGAAACCCACCGCTTCAATTTTTTGGGTAATTCGGCTCAGTCCAAGGCAGCGCTGGCAGAACTGGACCGGCTGCTGGCGGAAGCACGGGCGCATTATAGCGAGCTGCGTTTTTTTTCCACGCAAGACATTGCCTCAGCGATTGCAAGCCAGGATACGTCGCTGATCGCAAGCGCGCCGCGTGCTCGGGTACATGCCTGGCTCGCGCGCATTAGTCAAATGTCGCGCTTCTGGAAGCTTGCGCGGTTCACCGGATTGATCGTGCCGTTGTGGATATTGAGGAAATGGGCAGCATGAGTTCACCACGTTTCTCAGTCATTATCCCTGCATACAATGCAGCAGGCACTCTGGCGCGCGCGATTGACTCAGTGCTGACACAAACTTGGCCAGCGTTTGAAGTTATCGTGATTGACGATGGCTCCATTGATGCTACTGC
>JANMWF010000138.1:0-4452 GCA_031393845.1 Nitrosomonadales bacterium
TCAGCTTGCTGATGTAGTGGGCTCCACCACGCAGCTCATTAAGGCTACACAAATTTTGGCTACGAACAAGTTCATTGTGGCGACCGACAACGGTATTCTGCACAGGATGAAAACCTTATCGCCTGACAAGGTGTTTCTCGAAGCGCCTACGGCTGGAGATGGCGCGACTTGTACTAGCTGTAATCACTGTCCGTGGATGGCGATGAACGGGTTGTTGAATCTGGCCGAAGCGTTGGAAAACGGGAAGAATGAGATACATGTTGATCCGGTAATCGGGCGTCGTGCCAAGGTTTCTATCGAACGCATGCTGGATTTCGCGCGTCAAATCAACCTTTCCACCCGAGGCATAGGTAATGCCTGACGGATGTTTGCGGCTAATAACACGCTCATTGCGTATATTGTAATGATATGTGGTCTGTTGATGCGGTATTGATGAGCCACTTATGACCACACTGAACATCGTTACCTACAACATTCATAAGGGTTTATCCCATTTCAACCAGCGTATTGTGCTGCACGAGTTGCGTGAGCGCTTACGTGAACTTAACGCCGATATCGTATTCCTGCAGGAGGTGCAGGGCGAGAACAACCGCAATGGTCGGCATCTCCATGGCTACGCCACTTCGCCGCAACATGAGTTTCTGGCTGACCAGATATGGCCGCATCATGCATATGGAAAGAATTCTGTGTATCTAGGCGGTCATCACGGAAATGCCCTCTTAAGCCGTTACTCGATTGTGGAGTGGGATAATTTGGATATTTCCGCGCACCGCTTCGAGAGTCGAGGTCTGCTGCATTGTGTAATTGACCTGCCAAAAACCGATCAGAGTGAAATCAGTCAGCCGCTGCATTGCATTTGTGTACATTTTGGTTTATTCAAACGCGGCCGCGGAGTGCAATTTAATGCGCTGATTGAGCGTATCAAGCGGATGGTACCGGTGGATGCGCGACTTATTGTCGCGGGTGATTTCAATGACTGGCGCAACAATGCCAGCCGTCTCTTAGCCCATGAATTGCAATTGTATGAGGTGTTTGAAGCAAATATTGGCAGGCCGGCACGCAGTTTTCCGGCGGGTATACCGCTACTGCGCATGGATCGTATTTATGTGCGGGGGCTGGAGATCAAGCGTTGTGAGGTGCATTCGTGGAGAAAAATTTCAGACCATGTGGCGCTGTCCGCGACGCTCGCTCTATGAGTAGTACGCATCTGGTTGACGGTCATATTCTGATTCTATTACGCAACGGTGAGGAATATTTTCCGCGCTTAATTGCGGCGATAGACGCCGCGACCCGCACGATTTATCTGGAAACATATATTTATGCCGCCGACACCTGCGGTCGTCTGGTCTCGCAGGCGTTGCAGCGCGCGGCCAAGCGTGGCGTGAGGGCGCACTTGCTGCTGGATGGCTTCGGCTCGGCCGATTTGCCGGATAAATGGGTGAGTGAGCTGCGTGGGGCGGGCGTAGAAGTGCTGTGGTATCGCCCGGAAATCGCTCGCTTCAACATGCACCGTCACCGCCTGCGCCGTTTGCACCGAAAGTTGGCGCTGGTGGATGAGCATATTGCCTTTGTAAGCGGCATTAATATCATCAACGATGTGCCGGGTGGTCGGATTATAGCGCCGCGTTTGGATTATACGGTGGAGGTGCAGGGAGCAACGGCAGAGCATATACATTTCGTAATGAGACGTTTGTGGACACAGGTGTCGTGGATAAATTTTCGGCGGCAGCGCGAACGCGTAAAACTACTGGCCACGCACAAAAATACTGAGCCACAAAAAGTAGCTTTCGTATTGCGTGACAACTTGCGTCATCGTCACGATATTGAACACGCTTATCTCAAAGCCATTGCCGGTGCGCGGCGAGAGATCATCATTGCCAACGCCTATTTCCTGCCGGGAATGCGCTTTCGCCATGCTTTATTAAATGCGGCTCGACGCGGAGTGCGCGTTGTGTTGTTATTGCAAGGGCGGGTGGAATATCGCCTGCAGCACTTTGCTACGCGTGCGCTTTATGACGAGTTCTTGCGAGCAGGTATGGAAATTCACGAATACCACGCCAGTTATATGCACGCTAAGGTAGCGGTGGTGGATGGCTATTGGGCAACCGTAGGTTCATCCAATATAGATCCATTCAGTCTGTGGTTGGCGCGCGAAGCTAACCTGGTCGTTCGCGATGCAGGGTTTGCTGAATCGTTGCGTGCCGATTTGTTGCAAGAGATTGCGCACAACGCCCGGTTGATTTCTCCTTCTGTGTGGCGCAAGCATGGTATGTGGATGCATTTGATGATGCGTGTCAGCTATGCAATGGTTCGTTTCCTGACTGGCGTGATTGGTTACGCACGCGGACATGATAATGTTTAGTCGACGCGTCAAGGCGGTTTCATTGCTTCCCGGATTCCGGTGTCAAGCGTTGCATCCGGCACGCGTCTTCAATTGGTAAGTTACTTGCGATTTCGAAAAAGCACCGCTGCCCCCACCAGCGACATCGCCCATACGATGGCTGCACCGCTGGGTAGATCTAGCCATACCGACAGCAGCAGCCCGCCAGCATAACCTGAGGCACCTACCGTGAAGGCAACTATCATGCGTTGCCGTTGCCGTTGCAGATTGTGTGTGGAGAGTGCGGGGACGATGAGGCTTGCGAACACCAGATACACGCCAACCAGTTGCACTGAGGCGGTCACAGCCAGCGCGAATAGCGCATAGAAACCCATACTGCCAAACCGTTTATTAACCACTCTCCACAGTGCTAGCAGCGTGGCAGTGAGGATTGCCGTTGCTATGAGTTGGTTTTTGCTCACCCACAGGATTTGCCCGACCAGCAAGTCTTTAATATGCTCGCCAGCTTTGGTGTCGTGGCTCATCAGCAGGATGCTGCCGCTGGCGGCGAGTACGAACAGCAAACCAATGCAGGCTTCCTGTACGTCTGGTAGTTTGCGTTCTATGAAGGTTAGCAGCTCAGCGCCTAGCAGAGCACTGGTGGCTGCCATTGCTTGCACTGCGAGCGGATATTCGGTCAATCTCAGCAGTCCTGCGACGACCACGCCAAGCCCTGCGATCTGTGCCACGGTAATGTCGGCGAAGATAATGCCGCGCGCTAACACCTTCATGCCGAGTGGGACATGGGTGGCGAGTACTAAAAGCCCGGCAATGAAGGCGGGCAGCAGAATTTCGAGATCGACCATATTCATCTTTTGTACTCCTATAACCTTTTTTTCACATGCCATCATATTTAATGGAAGATGGAAGATGGAAGAGAGGATGCGAAATTTAACTAGGGTTATCCCTTTATCCCCGCCAGCAAACGCGCGATGGTGTCGTCAAACAGGCCGAATAAATCTTTCGAGCCTTCCGAGCCACCTACACTGTATGGCAAAATTACTTCAGGAATGTGTGCGCGCTCGGCAATCCATTTTGATGGTTTTGGATTTTGGTAGGCCGAACGAACTACCATTTTTGCCGGATATTGTTGTAACTGCACAATCACTTGCGACAGGTGTGACACGCTGGGTTCCATGCCGGGCTTGGGTTCCAGCACGGCAACTTGTTTCAGTCCCAACCATGCATTCATATAAGAATAAGCTTGGTGCTGTGCGACAAAGGGCTGGCCTTTTAGTGGCGCGGCCTGCTTTTCCCAGCGTACTATTGCGGTTTGCCAAGTTTGCGTGAAGGCCTGCAGGCGGCTGAGGTAGAATGCGGTGTTGGCGGGATCGAGCTCAACCAGTCGCGCCGACAACGCTTTTGCAATAGGGAGGAAGTTGCGAGCATCGAGATGGATGTGCGGATTGCCTAAAGCATGCAGGTCGCCCAAAGCGCGATCCAGGCTAACGGGGACTTCCACCATGGTCACATAGCTGAAGGCGGTGAAGTAACCGGACTTACCGGGGACGGCGTTAACATTTCCAGATTCGAGCAGAATGAGGGGTAGCCAAGCCAATTCCAATTCCGCGCCGGTGCACACTACCAGTTGCGCACGTCGTGCCTTGGCAATCAGACTGGGGCGTGCTTCCACGTAGTGTGGGTCTTGCAACGCATTGGTAGCGGTATAGATGTTAGCCTTGTTTGCCGCCAGCTCCTTTGTCAGCGCTGCCCATTCCGGCTCGCAGGCGAAGACTTCCAAGGCTGCATGTGCAGGCTTGGTGAGCGCCACCAGCAGCAAGTACATTAAAGGGAAGAAGATTTTTTTCATGGTGTTGTCCTTATATTATTATATTAAAGGGAAGAAAGTTTTTCATGGTGTTGTCTTTTGGATTTTGTCAGACAAACAAGGAAGGCGTCTAGTTTTCCATTGCCTGCATAGCCTTTTTCACGGCCCTGACGATTAACTAAAACTTGTGTACGCCGTGTGCACCCAAACTCATAATATATTGCATAAAGAATTGCGTATCGGTCAAACCCTGCCGAGAATTGTCTTGAGCCAACTGCATGCGCATGCGCGAAAATTCACTTGG
>JANMWF010000139.1:0-14659 GCA_031393845.1 Nitrosomonadales bacterium
GTAGAACGCCCGTATTCGACAGTAACTTTTTCCGGTAATAAATTTGACCAGGTAGCGAATTCTTCTGGCTTACTCCAACCCTCAATAAGAGAGTTGATGTTATCGCCGGGATTGCGTTTCACATATACGAAATGAGCATCAGGAAACAAGGTGTATAGATACGATACGCATAAGCCATTCTGGTTATTCTTGTCGATGAAGCGGGATTGCCCCGCCCAGGCATAGAAGTAACGCGTAACGTAATCGCGGTCAGCGGTGCTGGCGTCGATTGCATCAAGGCCATGTGTGTCCCAATTTTTGTTGGAAAGCGGATGCATGTCCACCCAGAAATCGTGAGTTTCGCGATTCAACGAGCCGATGGCGTTAGACTTGGAAAAGGTTTTATATACTACGGTAGTGCCGGCACGGCTGCAGCCAACGATGAAAACGGGTTTGTTTGCCGGAATTTTCGCCACGTCCCACCATGCACCACGCGCCGCACGCCGTGCTCGAGAAAAGTGGAATTCCAGGGTTTTTTCAACCTTAAGCCAAAACTCACTCAAAATTTTCTCTCATCGTCAAAAGCGCAAAAGCTCAAGCTAGCATTCTAGCAAAATAGTCTTAAGAACTAAATTTCTTACTGAATGAGCACCAGCCGCAAGCAGCGTGGGATTAACTGCGCTCGTAGCATTCGCTAAACTTATGCCTCTCTCTTCGAATGCTACACCTGCATGTTCATAATATCATTGTAGGCAGCGATCACTTTGTTGCGGACCTGCACCGTAGCCTGGAAAGAAATATTCGCCTTTTGCATATCGATCATCACATCGCTCAAGCTGACCTTATCATCACCCAATACAAAAGCCTTTTGCATTGTTTCAGCGTGGTTCTGCGCCTGAGCCACACCATCCAGTGAAGATTTCAGCACGCTGGCGAAATCTGTCGTTGTAATTGCCGCAGGTTTCGGTACAGCCCCACCTTGCGCGACGGCCATCGCAGCGCGCATTTCAGACAGCAAACTATCCACTCCAGAGACATTCATGATTCACCTCTACTATTTGAACATGCACCTTATCACTCACTCTCATTATTTTAGCGCCAGAAAAGCAGCAGAATTCTTTCTCTTTTCACAGTACCGCGTCAGAAACGTCTGGTGATAATACACAGCATGCGCTACTGGACCAGCAATTCAAATATGCGTATGACGCGATGTTGATTTTGTGGCGTGCGCTTGCACACCGCCTTGTTACCCGATGTGCTGGCATCAGCTTTAATGATATTTAACCTTTTGTCCCAAAATAAAACATACATAAAATGTGGCGAATATAATGGCAGAGCAAAATGTAACTCCTGCGTTGATGCAATCGCTAGGAGGGTTAAATAGCAAACAAAGCATCGGTCTATTTCTCGCCGTTGCGGCTATGGTCGCATTGATTTTCGGCATGTGGACATGGGGAAAAACCCCTGATTACCGCGTGTTATATGGCAACCTTTCCGATCGCGATGGCGGGTCTATCATCGAGTCGCTGCAACAAATGAACGTGCCTTACAAATTCGCTGAAGGCGGTGGTGCCCTGCTTGTCCCCGCCGATCAAGTACATGAGGTGCGCCTGCGTTTGGCTTCACAGGGCTTGCCCAAGGGTAGCCTGGTCGGGTTCGAATTGATGGAAAATCAGAAATTCGGCACCAGCCAATTTCTCGAACAGATGAATTACCAACGTGCTTTGGAAGGTGAATTAGCGCGGTCGGTGCAAACGCTGGCTTCGGTGCAAAGCGCACGTGTGCATCTGGCCATACCCAAACCGACGGTATTTGTAAAAGAGCAGCAGCAACCGGGCGCATCCGTGGTGCTGACACTTCATTCTGGCCGCATTCTGGATGGCAGCCAGATAAGCGGCATCGTGCACCTGATTTCCAGCAGCGTGCCGAATATGCCCGCCAAAAATGTTACCGTAGTTGACCAAAGCGGCTCTCTACTAAGCTCTGCCAAAGAGGGCAGTGCCGGGCAAATGGACGCGACACAAATCAGTTACGTGCGGCAGCTTGAACAAACCTATATCAATCGCATTGAAGCCATTGTCGCGCCATTAATCGGCGCAAACAATGTACGTGCGCAAGTCACGGCAGACGTTGATTTCGCACAAATCGAGCAGACTGCCGAAAACTACAAACCCAACCAAGATCCGAAAGAATCCACTTTACGCAGCCAGCAAACCACTGCTTCAACAAATGGCGGAAGCCAAAATGCGGCTGGAGTACCGGGTGCTTTATCGAATCAGCCGCCAATCCCTGCCACCGCGCCCATCGTTTCCCCGTCCAGTTCAGTGGCAGTTGCAACTAGTGGTGGTGGAACTAGTTCACAGAAGGAATCAACAGTCAATTATGAAGTGGATCGCACCATCCGCCACACCAAATTGCCTGTAGGCAGCATTAAGCGCTTGTCAGTTGCAGTGGTGCTAAACAATCGCACCGTTACCGACAAAAATGGAAAGCAAAGCACCAAACCGCTTAACGAAAGTGAGAAGGCTCAAATCACCGCACTAGTGAAAGACGCTATGGGATTCAACGTCAGCCGCGGTGATAGCCTGAATGTTCTGAACAGCGCCTTCAATGTTGAAAAGGAATACATAAGTCCAGAAGTACCATTCTGGAAACAACCAGAAATGATCGCGTTGACGAAGGACGCACTGAAATTCCTATTAATCGCAGGTATCGGACTATTCTTGCTACTGGGTGTCATTCGCCCTGCTTTCAGCATTTTTTTCAAAGCGGCATCACTTGCTACGGCTAGCAAAAAAAATAATGCCCTGCAAGCTACGGCTCCGGATCAAAGCGCTGCGCAAGCCGCAGCAAATCAGGCAAAGAAATCCTATGAAAACAATTTAGATGCCGCAAAAAAAATCGCAGGGCAGGATCCAAAAATCGTGGCATCAGTAGTTCAAGGATGGGTGAATAGCAATGAGTGATGCAGGCATCAATAAAAGCGCGATTCTGCTCATGACACTTGGTGAAAACGAGGCAGCAGAGGTGCTGAAATATCTCGAGCCGAGGGAAGTACAAAAAATTAGTTCCGCCATGATATCGCTCAAAAATTTGACACGCGAACAAGTTAGCCATGTTTTCGATGAGTTTCATGAGATTGCCGCACAAAAAACGACTGTCGGCATGGATGCAAACGATTACATCCGCACCATGCTGACCCAAGCACTGGGAGACGACAAGGCGGCCGGCTTGCTCGATCGCATCTTGCACAATAGCGACACTAGCGGCATAGAAAGCCTGAAGTGGATGGATCCGGCTGCGGTCGCCGAACTGATCTGCAACGAGCACCCGCAGATCATCGCCGCCATCCTTGTGCATCTAGAACCAGATATGGCTGCCAGCATCCTGGGTTTATTAACCGAGCGTACGCGCAGCGACGCACTCTTGCGCATTGCCACGCTGGATGGGGTACAGCCCACTGCACTACGTGAACTTAACGATGTACTAACCAAGCTTTTGACTGGCAATGCGGTTAACAAAAAACGCATCAAGGGCGGCGTAGGCATTGCAGCAAAAATCCTCAACTTCATGGGTAGCGTACAGGAAGGTGTCGTAATTGAAATAGTCCGCAGTCATGACGCCGAGTTGGCGCAAAAAATTCTTGATGAAATGTTCGTCTTTGAAAACCTGCTGGAAGTGGATGACCGTGGTATTCAGCTTATCTTACGTGAGGTTCAGTCCGAATCTTTAATTGTGGCACTTAAAGGCGCGAGCGAAGAACTACGTGAGAAAATATTCAAAAATATGTCACAACGCGCCGGCGAATTGCTGCGCGAAGATTTGAATGCGAAAGGTCCAGTCAAAGTAAGTGAAGTAGAAGCAGAACAAAAAGAAATCCTAAGAATAGTGCACCGCCTTTCGGACGAAGGGCAGGTCGCTCTAGGTGGCAAAGGGGGAGAAGAAGCCTATGTCTAACGCTGTCACCCCCAAGGAACACCTCACCGCCTATCAACGCTGGGAGCTGCCCGCCTTCGATATGGTTGAGAAAGCGGGTACAGATCCCACGATCGGCCTACCCACTGCAGCTCAGCTTGAACATATCCATATTCAGGCGCATGAAGAAGGCTATCAGGCTGGTTATGCCGAGGGCCTGAAACAGGCTGGCACTGAAGCACAGCGCATGGAAAAGATGCTGGAGTCACTGAACAAGGAATTGCAGCAAGTAGATCAGCAGATCGCACAGGATTTGCTGAATCTAGCATTAGAAATTTCTAAACAGATGCTACAACAAGCACTCAAAATAAAGCCCGAGCTGCTGCTAAATGTGGTGCGCGCAGCTATTAACGAACTTCCGTATTTCAATCAAAATGCCCATCTTGTATTGCATTCTGACGATGCAGTACTACTGCGCACAAGCATGGGTGAGCAGTTGCTCCATACCGGTTGGAAAATTTTCGAAGACAACCAAATTGAACGCGGTGGTTGCCGTGTGGAAACAGCACATAGTCAGATTGACGCTACTTTGCCCAAACGCTGGCAACGAGTAGTCGCCTCTATCGGACAAGAAAGTACATGGCTGGAATCATGACCTCCCCTATCATCCAAATCCCCCCCGCCACTCTAACTCCCATGAGTGACCATGCCCAGCATTGGCAAGCCTGCCTGCAAGATAACCAGGAAATAGTTGCACAGAGCAAACTTTTGTTAATCAGTGGCCGCTTGACCAAGGTCACTGGGCTAGTGATGGAAGCGGTCGGTTTGAAGATGGCGGTTGGCAGCACTTGCGTTATCGAATTACCAAACAATCGAATCGAAGCGGAAGTGGTCGGCTTCTCTGGTGAAAAAATATTTCTCATGCCAGAAAACGATGTTCATGGCCTGACACCAGGCGCGCGCGTAGTGCCGTTAGAACCATTGAGTACACCACTTCTGGGCGGCAAACAACGTACATTCCGGCGGCGTGCGACTGATCACACACGCCACCTGCCAGTAGGCGACAAGTTGCTGGGCCGAGTGCTGGATGGGACTGGTCGTCCACTGGATCAGCTTGGGCCGCTAGTGGCAGTAACAACTGCACCCTCGCAAAGTCGTCCCATCAATCCACTGAACCGCGCACCGATCAAGGACGTGCTGGATGTTGGCGTGCGAGCTATCAATAATCTACTCACTGTCGGACGCGGTCAACGCATGGGACTATTCGCTGGCAGTGGTGTCGGCAAAAGTGTGTTACTCGGCATGATGGCACGGTACACCAGCGCCGATGTCATCGTGGTGGGATTAATCGGCGAACGCGGGCGCGAAGTAAAAGAATTCATCACTAATATTCTGGGAGAGGAAGGCATGGCGCGTTCAGTTGTGGTCGCAGCTCCTGCCGACACCAGCCCACTGATGCGCTTGCAAGGTGCCGCCTATGCCACAACGATTGCCGAATACTTTCGAGGCCAGGGCAAGCATGTATTACTGATTATGGATTCACTCACCCGTTATGCCATGGCGCAGCGCGAAATTGCACTGGCGATTGGTGAGCCGCCCGCCACCAAGGGCTATCCGCCATCGGTATTCGCCAAGCTGCCCCAACTGGTGGAGCGTGCCGGTAACGGCACAGAAGGCGGCGGCTCAATCACCGCGTTTTATACTGTACTAACTGAAGGTGACGACCAACAAGATCCAATCGCCGATAGCGCACGAGCCATTTTGGATGGCCACATCGTGTTATCGCGCCGCTTGGCTGAACAAGGTCATTATCCGGCCATAGACATCGAGGCCTCCATTAGCCGCGCTATGAGCAGCCTCGTTTCAGAACAGCACTTCACCCTTGTGCATCGCTTCAAGCACCTGTATGCACATTACCAACGCAACCACGATTTGATCAGTGTTGGCGCATATGTCAGCGGTAGCGATCCGTTATTGGACGAAGGGCTTGCGCTCTATCCATATATGGAAAGTTTCCTCAAGCAAGGCATGTTCGAGCGTGAACTCTACGCTAGCGGCGTCACCGCCTTTAACCATCTATTTGAGAATCTACACTGAGGCAGCTAAATCATGGCCAAAATATTTTCCATGCAACAATTAGTACATTTAGCACATCAGAAAAATGATGATTCCACCCGAAAATTCGGCCAGCTTATCCAACAGCAGCAGGCCGCACAAACCAAGCTTTATACTTTGGAACAATATCGCGAAGACTACCAGACGCGCTTGCAGCAAGCAGTAAGAAACGGCATTGATCAAACTAGCTTACGCAATTTTCAAGATTTCATCCACCGTCTGGAAGAAGCAGTTGCACAACAACGAAATGCCATTGAACAAATGCACCACTTGATGCAAGCTGGACGCAACGAACTGGCCAATGCGCAGCGCAACATGAAATCCTTCGATACGCTGGCACAGCGTCATCTAGAAAGCGAAAAAAAATTGGAAATCAAATTGGAACAGCGACAACAGGACGAACACACCGGACGCCACGCTGCACTTAGAGCCAGAGCCGCACAAGACGAAATATAATCTCAGGAGACATCATGCAAAACATAGCGATCTCAGCGACCTCGCCTGCCGTGTCGGGGCTTACGCCCGTACTTGCGGACAATAACACTGTACCAACAGAACCTTTCGGCAGCGTGCTGGCGCGTCAGCTCGCAGATGGCGCCCAGTTTGCCGAAACAAACACTTCTGAAACCGGCCTGCCTATCACTTCTGCCACTGATGACATACTCACAGCGACTGTCAGCAAGAAGCAGCCAGTCGAACTACAAGCACCCGCACCGGATGGTGTCAGCGCATTACCCAGCGATATGCTGGCAGCATTGTTGCCACCTAACCTCGCCGCGCAAATATCAATCAGTCATACGCAGCCTACTCAACCAGAAGCTGTCTTAAACAATCGAGCACAATCTATCACTTCGAGTAAAGTGCCCTTGAGGTATGATGCGCCCGCCATTGCAAAAGCTTCCTTGAAGTACGACACACCAGCCACTGAACTGGAAATCTTGAATTCTGGTAATAGCGGTAAAAGCTTAACATTATTGGCCGATTCACAACTCTCGCCCCAATCCTCCACTCAGGTAAGCGCGCCACAACCTAATGCAACCGCTCTGGCCGCACTACCGGCCCAAGCATCAAATGTAGCAAACCAGAATTTACCGATACAGCTTGCCGTAAACACCCCATTGACACATAACGCATGGGCTGATGAGTTTAGCCAGAAGATCACTTGGGTGGCTACTCAGCATGGACAAAGTGCTGAACTGCACCTGAATCCGCCGCAACTTGGCCCGCTTGATGTATTAATAAAAGTTAACGGTGACCAAGCTACTGCGCTCTTCACTTCACCACATGCCGTAGTGCGCGATGCGATAGAACAGGCACTGCCTAAGCTTCGTGAAATGCTTGCCGATAACGGAATTATGCTGGGCAATGCCACAGTAAGTGACCAATCTCCCAGAGAACAGCAAACAAAACAGACAGACCAACCGCACAAAAGAGAAGGCTGGCAAGAAAAAATGGATCAAACTATTCTCGTTGGAGGCGCCCCAGTCAGGTCTGGGCAACACCATCAGGGATCAGTGGACACGTTTGCTTGATGAACAACGCAATAAATACGGTAATTATGCGAGTTCATCACTTTTGAAAATAAGTAATTGTCACAAATTTTCCTCATCCCCTCAGCGAAAAACAGGACTGCTCCATTGAATCAGAATATTACTAAATGCCAAGCTGGGGGGAATTCCCCGCCTTATTCCTTTTATCAAGCCGATTGAATTTCTCTGATAATTCAACTCAGAAAATAGGGAGCAGCAATGGTAAAAGAAATAAAAAAAGAAATAGATGAATCGGCTACTTCGCCAATTGAAGTCAAGTCAAGGCGAATAAACAAAAAAATGTTGCTAATCATTATAAATAGCGTCTTGATTTTAGGGATTACAGGCGGCGCAGGATGGTATTTTAACCGGAGCGACAAACACGCCGAAAAAAACGAAAAAAAGATTTCAAAATCATCATTATCCGTAGAACCAAAATTTATTCCATTGGAGCCTTTTACAGTTAATCTGCAACGCGAGGTGGCTGACCAATTCTTACAAATTGGCATTACACTAAAAATTCTTCAGCCAGAACTGGAAGAAAGAATCAAGAAAAATCTGCCAGAAATTCGCAGCCGCCTGTTGGTACTACTGTCTGGTAAATTCCCTTCAGAACTGACAAGTTCCATTGGCAAAAAAAAACTCGCCAATGAAATTATCGCTGAAACTGAAACCGTGCTTGGTCTGCGCACTGCGCCTACCCTCCCCGATTCGATCATTCCTGCAAGCGCCAAAACTAGCGCTGCATCCAGCGTAGAAGCAGCAAGTCAGGTAGAGGCTACCAGTTCCGAAGAGACAGCCGACACGGCAGAAGGGACGCCCACCAAACCCAACAGTGAGGAAGGTGATCGCATCGTAGCAGTTCTGTTTACCTCTTTCATCATCCAGTGATACGGCTATGAGCGATTTTCTCTCTCAGGACGAAGTTGACTCACTGCTCAAAGGAGTAACCGGGGAGCCGGACGAGGTAGTTGCGGCGCCCGATCCAGCAGGCACTGTGCGCACATATAACATGGGCACGCAGGAACGTATCGTGCGTGGGCGCATGCCCACGATGGAAATCCTCAACGAACGTTTTGCGCGCCTATTCAGAATATCTTTGTTTAACTTGATCCGGCGCACTGCGGAAATTTCAGTGGGGCCCATACGTGTTCAGAAATTCAGCGAATTCCTCCGCAATCTGCCCATACCTGCCAACATCAACATCGTGCAAGCAAAGCCTTTACGTGGCAATGCGCTGTTTATCTTCGATCCCAATCTGGTTTTTTTGGTGGTCGACAACATGTTTGGTGGTGATGGCCGCTTTCATACCCGAGTCGAGGGACGCGAATTCACCCAGACCGAGCAGCGTATTATCCAGCAACTACTGACTGCCGTATTCGAATCGTATAACAAAGCTTGGCAAGCAGTATATCCGTTGAAATTTGAGTTTGTGCGTTCGGAATTGAACCCGCAATTCGCCAATATCGCCACGCCGAACGAAGTAGTTGTTACCACCACTTTCGACATTGAGTTCGGCGGCGTAGGCGGTGCATTTCATGTGTTAATACCCTATTCCATGATAGAACCAATCCGCGAACTGCTCTATAGCACAATGCAAGGCGACCATATGGTTGTAGACAAGCGCTGGTTGCGCACGCTCTCCAAACAGGTGCAGTCCGCAGAAATTGAACTGACTGCTATTCTCGGTCACGCTGAAATTAAATTTGAACAGGTACTGGGAATGCGCAGCGGCGATTTTATCCCGTTAGAAATAGCAGACAGCATCTCGGCGCTAGTGGATGAAGTGCCCGTATTGAAATGCAAGTACGGCATTTTCAACAACCAGTACGCCCTTAAAGTGGAAAAAATACTGAGCTACACAAGTGGCGATTTGGCTAATGGAGACGATGATGACTGACGAAAACAAGGATGAAATTAGCGCCGATGACTGGGGTGCAGCAATGGCTGAACAGGCTACCAGCACACCATCCCAACCCGCTGCTCAACCGCATTCATTCGCGCAATTCGCCAGCGCGACTGGCACAGCAGTGCACAACGATCTTGATATGATCATGGACATCCCTGTTCAACTAACGGTTGAGCTTGGCCGCACCAAGATGCCAATCAAAAATCTGCTACAACTGGCGCAGGGATCGGTGGTGGAATTGACCGGCCAGGCGGGCGAACCACTCGATGTAATGATCAATGGCTTTCTGATCGCGCAAGGCGAGGTCGTAGTTGTGAATGAAAAGATTGGTATCCGTCTCACCGACGTTATCACCCCATCTGAACGTCTGCGCCGTCTCAGCCGCTAAAATGAAAATTTTCGGCAACTTGTTTACCAACTCAAGATTCATCTGCGCGCGTCTCTGCTTCATCGCCGGCTTTTACACGCCTCTACTCGCAACAGCGCAAAACACACGCCCTGCTTACACCCCTCCACCACCTGTAGCCATGTCATCCGGCAGCATACTGCAGGTCATTTTCAGCTTGCTACTGGTATTGGCAGCGGTGGTACTGGTTGCATGGATATTAAAACGGATCAATCTGCCTCAACACGCCGCCGGCAATCTGCTTAAAGTGCAAGCTACTGTGGCGGTAGGCCAACGCGAACGCATCGTGCTGGTGGAAATCAACGACACCTGGCTGGTGGTAGGCGTTGCTCCCGGACAGGTACGAACCTTGCACAGCATGCCCAAAGCCGAGTTACCCGAAACACAAATGAGTATGGCTACCCGTACAAATGGAAAATTTCAGGATTGGCTGAAACAAATGATGGAAAAACGTAATGCGCCTTAGTTTGCTTCTAGTGGCAACCCTGCTATTTGGCCTGATCCCCACAACATTTGCGGCCGATCTTGGACTGCCCGCATTAACCAGCACCGCCACAGCAGGTGGTGGGCAGACTTACTCGCTTAGCCTGCAAACGCTACTTCTGCTCACCTCGCTCAGTTTTTTACCGGCCGTAATGCTGCTGATGACCAGTTTCACCCGCATTATTATCGTACTATCGTTGCTACGCTCTGCCCTTGGCACGCCCTCCTCTCCTCCCAACCAGGTGATGGTCGGACTAGCGTTGTTTCTCACTTTCTTCGTAATGTCGCCGGTACTGGATAAAATTTACACTGACGCCTACCTGCCATTCAGCGAAAACAAACTTACGATGGCACAAGCATTCGATACCGGCAGCGTACCGCTCAAAGCATTTATGCTGCGACAAACACGTGAAAAAGATCTCGCCCTGTTCGTTCAAATTTCCAATAGCGAGCCACTGCAAAGCGCGGATCAGGTACCACTAAAAATCCTGGTGCCAGCCTATGTCATCAGCGAACTAAAAACTGCCTTCCAGATTGGTTTTGTAATATTTATCCCGTTCCTCATCATCGACATGGTGGTGGCCAGCATACTGATGTCTATGGGTATGATGATGGTATCGCCAGCGATGATTTCATTACCATTCAAGATCATGCTGTTCGTGCTGGCAGATGGCTGGAATCTGCTGATCGGGTCGCTAGTGCATAGTTTTTACACCTAAGGCCAAACAACGATGACCCCCGAAAGCGTAATGACACTTGGTCGCCAGGCACTGGAGCTGACGTTGATGGTATCGGCACCGGTACTGTTGACGGCCCTAATCATTGGGCTGCTGATCAGCATTTTCCAGGCTGCCACCCAAATCAACGAAATGACCCTGTCATTTATTCCAAAATTGATCGGCATGTTTGGCGTGCTGATTATCACCGGCCCGTGGATGGTAGGCATGATGCTGGATTACATCCAGCGCCTGTTCAGCAGCATTCCCTGGTTGGTTGGGTAGACGTTCTAAATTAACGCACAACGCTATGGCCCCGTCATTATTGCAATTCCGGCTTGAAATTATTATGCCTTTCCTCTCTTCCTCCTTACAACAAGCCGTTCAGCCTGGGCCCATCCTCTCTTCTAAAGCGGGGAGAGATGACGCTCTGTATTTATTGATATTAAATTACGATTTCATCAGTTAAATAATCACAATGATTACCGTCACCAGCGCTCAGTTATCATCGTGGCTCGCACTGTTCGTTTTTCCGTTTGTGCGCATACTGGCCATGATCGCCAGTGCACCAATACTGGGCAATAAGCAAACGCCGGTGCGCATAAAGATCGGCTTGTCCGTACTATTGACCATAATTATTGCGCCTACCTTGACCGTTCAGCCCAACATCGACCCAGCTTCAGCTATCGGATTTTTAGTTATTATTCAACAACTTTTAGCCGGCCTGGCAATAGGTTTCACCATGCGCTTGATTTTTACCGCAATAGAAATGGCCGGAGATATTATCGGGATTCAAATGGGGCTAGGTTTCGCTATTTTCTATGACCCACAGAACGCTTCCTACACGCCAGTAATAGCGCAATTTTTAGGCATCCTCGCCGTGCTTGTTTTTCTCAGCATGAATGGACATCTCATCATGCTGGAAGCGTTAGCAGAGAGCTTCCGCGCCTTTCCCGTTAGTAGCACGGTTCCTGCGGCAATCGCGCTGCATACTCTAGCCTCATGGGGCGGTAGCATTTTCTCTAACGCACTACAACTAAGCATGCCAGTGATCGGCGCGCTGCTAATCACCAATTTCGCACTTGGCATCCTGACGCGTAGCGCGCCACAACTTAACATCTTCGCCGTCGGCTTCCCGGTTACTTTAACAGTCGGCTTTGCTACAGTGATGCTATTACTGCCTTACATCGTTCCGCTAATGGAAAACATCACCCACGCTAGCCTGAGTACTGTGCTGCGCGTCATGCAACTATTAGGCAAATCGTAAGTATCTCAAGGCCGGATAGTATTGAGGGCGCCTCTAAAAATTCAAGTTTCTAGGCAAGACAAGGCACGAATAAAAAATTTGAGCGCGGCATATAGTTGATATGTAAGCGATAATTTTTTCGAGCAACGCCGTATTGTGACGAAACGGGGTAAGCAGGCAAGCCGCAAAGCGGCTGCTCGCAAAATTGGATTTTTAGAGGTGCCCTTGATATGTTTGACTTGTTAAGCGCGTTTCATTGAGTAGTAAAAATATCTGCTAGGGAAGTATATCCAGAGCGTTTATAAGTTCCGAAAATAAGCCGTTAACTTCGTACCCTTGCGAGTAGAGACATGAGAACAATTCACGCGCTATGTCACGCAGCCTCCATTCCAGCTCTCTGGAGACAACTTCCAGTTCCAGAAGAATTTCAGGGGCGACTTCGCTCAGAACTAGATGTGGCTCAAGTAAGCATGAACCGACCCCGCTGGAAGCCAAAGAACGTTTGATTACCTGAATACGGTGTATTACCTGTTGTTGAGCATTGTGTGCGACTTTATTTTTTACAACTGGCGATGCGGCAATGGTTTCGCAAAGTCTCATTGCAGTCAATAATTTATCGTGCAGTTTTTGCAGATTGGGCGCTAGCTCGGACAATGGTTTGCGTTTAGAAGACTGTACTTCGAAGGAATTGGATTGAGCGGTAGAGCTGATCAACGATACTAAGTCAGCGGCAAATTCGCCGGAAACAATCCTCATGGCCATGGTAGCACGTTGCAGAGGGCTGTTCGGGTTCATGAAAATCCCGCCCAGCGCCTCTGCGGCAGCAACTATGGCTCCTTCGCGACTGATTTTATTTCCGGTAATCTGATCTGGATAGCCACTTCCATCCAGTCGTTCATGATGCTCTCCGACTGCGCGAGCCACCTGGGATGGATAGGTTGTAAATTCCTGCAACACCAACCTGCCCACCTTCGGGTGCACTACCACATATTTCCAATCTTCCGGTTTAAGATGCGCGCCAGATTTTAAATATTCTGGTGCCAGATACATTTCGCCTACGTCGTGCAGCAATCCGGCATGGGCAACAGTTGATATTTCATCGCTTGAACATTTGGAACGTATGCCCAAGATGGTGGAAATAAGAGCGACCATTACGGTATGTTTGAAGGCACGCTGCCCTTCGCTGTTATAAGCCATGGTTAATAACGTGATCGTGCTGCTGTTGAGGCTTATACGGGAAATGGGATCGATGGGAAATATTTTTGATGGAGCTGAGTCAAAAAGTGCTTTTAATGGCGCAACCTCCTCCAGAAGTTGCTTGGCGATTTCAACAACCTTGTCAATCGTAACGCCATCAGCTAAAGCAACTGAGTTTTCCAGCGGTTTTTTTAGTTTGTGGCGGATCAGTTTTTCCTGCACCCCAGGAGCGATTTTAGCGCCCTTGGCCAGCAGCTTCATTCCATTTGTATCAATAATATCTTCACTGACTCTAACGTCATAGTTTGCACTTAGGTCGACGACGCGCTCAAGATAATGAAGATTGACGTTGTTCAGCTCGCTCTTTTCAGACATAAATTCCTTATCCTTTGTAGCAATTATTTTTTATGTATCTAAACTATTTTTAGTTTAACCTGAGAGCATGAGATCTAATCAAATATTATCGGCACCACCCTTAAACTGATCCTCTGTCAGACAATTCAGTGAAAAAAATTTGCCGGTTTTTGTATAAAAATATTTATTACGCTAATTCAAGTGGCGAGCTGCGTTAATATCGAAGCCCCTTAAACGACCAAGTAAAATGAGCACAGATAAAGAAATATAAGCAGCTCACCAGCGGGCAACGATATCAGATTTACGGATTGAACAAGCGGGCTTGAATCAAACTCAGATTGCCCAAAAGATAGGCGTGAACAAATCGACAGTTTCACGAGAGTTTAGACGAAACGAAGGTCAACGCTGCTTTAACTGACACGGCGCCGATCCGGTCGGTGTGCATACTTTGTTCGAAGGACTTGATGAAGATTTCTCGGGCATGTACTCGATGCATTTGTGGGCGCATCTGTGGTGGGACGAGTGGCGCACCGATTTCACTATTGCGCATGGTGGCATGATCGGCAAAGACTACGTGCGTTACGCCGAGACCACCTACGCGATAGCGGCGCGGAGGTTTCTTGCTGAAGCAGGCGGACGCGCTGCACCTGTAATCCCGGACACGTGCGGCGTTGATGCGCGTACCCGATACAGCATCAAACGCGGTTGCGAATTTTTCAAACACCTTCCTCAATAAGCAGATACAACACCACAAGCTATCAATTGCCGCCATCAATATTTCCGCGATATTCAGAGTGACGGCTATTAGAT
>JANMWF010000184.1:0-5848 GCA_031393845.1 Nitrosomonadales bacterium
AAATGATGTGCTGCAAGTCCGGACAATTTATTTGCTCGCTATATCCAATAACAAATTAGTTGCGTTTTATTTATTATTAAGTATCATTCTCATTATTGTTAGAAAGTCAGCCGTTGAAAAGTTTGATCAGAACCCGTCGCCCAGCATCAATAAAAATTTATTGCTGGACAACAACAAGCTGATCCGCATAAGATAAAGGCCAGAATTATGTATATTTGTATTTGCAAGGGCATCACCGATTCCGCCATTCGTGAAGCCGTCTGCCAAGGCGCATGCCGTATGCGGGATTTGAAAACATGCCAGGGTGTAGGTACGCAGTGCGGTAAATGTGCCTGCCATGCCAAGCAGGTTTTGAATGAAGTTCTGGCAGATTTAAGGCATATCAAAATAATTCCGCATCAACCCAGCCATCTGGTTGAGGCCATAATTTAGGGAGGTCAGCATGAAAGGCAATAAAGACATCATTCAGTTTCTCAATCGTCAACTGAAACACGAGCTGACTGCAATTAATCAGTATTTTCTTCACGCACGCATGTACAAGAACTGGGGATTCAATAGCCTGGGCAAGCACGAGTATGACGAATCCATCGAAGAAATGAAGCACGCTGATATGCTGGTAGAGAGAGTTTTGTTTCTGGAAGGCCTGCCTAATTTGCAGGAACTTGGCAAGCTGATGATCGGCGAAAAAGCCGAGGAGTGTGTGGCATGCGATCTCAAGCTAGAAATGGCCGCACGCGAAAATCTGGTCGCTGCGATGACTGCCTGCGAAACCGCTAACGATTATGTCTCTCGCGAAATTTTCAAAAAAATTCTGGAAGACACCGAAGAGCACATTGATTGGCTGGAAACCCAGTTGGACGTAATGCAGAAAGTCGGCATCCAGAATTGGCTACAAAGTCAAATGTAACTCGATTTTGCTGCCGCTAAAGCCTCCGGCCAGAGGTCTTTTTGTAAGTCAATCCGCTGAATTACCCAAAGAATATAATCTCCGTAGCTTCAATATTTGACACGCACCCGGTAAGTCAACGTGGCCTTGCCGTCCGCGGGTACCATCACTTTCCATTCTGCCATGCCGGATGTCGCCTTAGTGTGAGGTTGAGATTCGGATATCATCGTCCAGTCACCAGGCATGGGCTCTCGGACCACCACTGTGACTGATTCGTTCTTGGCATTCTTCAATACGATCTGGTAGGCACTTTCGAAGATGTTGCTAGTACGTCCCGTTCCGGCCAGTTTCTGAAAATCCGTCTGCTTCTTGTCGGCTGTTACATCAAATGCATCACCCAATTTCAGACGAATAAACTCATTTTTAGGTGTGTGATTAATCTGGTCTTCACCTACAAATTGGGCATTGCCCTGAGCATCTTTTTTGTAAACACGGATTACCCCCTTGGGTAGCGGAATCCCTAAGCCCTCGCCCTTGTTTTGAAATTCTACAAAGACACCCACTTTGAGCTTCTGACCGATGTCACCATACTGCCCAGAGTAATAGTAATTCGCGCCTGCCAACAAAAACTCTTTATTTATGGGTACGCTGGATGCCGACATCAGCGCCACCTGCTTGGTCTGGTTCTCCATTAATGTCGTAGCGCGTTGCAGCGTATAGAGCTGATATTCAAACAATGATTCCTCTTTCATTTCTCCCGCATTTGCCATTTGCGGCGTCATAGCCATCATGTTGCGCGACATGGTTTGCGATTGACGCACCCGGTTCAGATCGCCGGCAACCAGTTGCAGCTTGGCATTCGGATACGCTGCCCCACTTTGATTGGTTAGTGTGACCCAGCCATTGAGATCAAGGCGGTCATCGCGTTCATTTAATTCAGCCACATAATCGGCGCGCCATGATAGCCCCGCAGTCAAATAGGAAAGCTCAAGATTTTGTTCGCCCGCAACAGGGTTGACGAGTGAGACAACCAGAGTAGGTTTGTCGCGTAAATTCTCCGGAACGCCGGAGAATGCCAGGCGACCCGGGACGCCGGTTTCTATACGGTCGGCAAATTTGAGTACTGTACCTCCATTGGTTGCAAGCACTGTGGCTGTTTCCCTGAGTTCCGTACCAGTGGCTGGGTTGGTTCGAATTACTGTCACCTCTTTGTTGAGATATTTTTCCAGCAGTTTCGGCGGCGTCAACAGATCAAAATCGAAATTTTGCTCCTGCAAGCGGAATCCGCCGGGATTGGTAAGATTGCGCAATAGCGCCGTCTCGGGTCGCATTTGAGCGGAGACTTCACGCCAAGCCAGTTTATTAAAATCACGATCCAGTATTACCTTGCGCGCATCTTTAATTAAAGCCAGGTTGTCGTTGTAAATCGTGACAGCTACTTCCTGTTGATCAGCCACCGTTGTGGTTTTCTCATCCCGAGGAGCGGCAGCTCCATTTAGAGAAATTAATAGGGAGCTCGCAACAATTATGTTTGCAATTGATATCCTTGGCATTTAATTTCTCCTTTATTGACTGCAAATTACAATTTGAAGTACGCCACCTCATGGTAGCTCTCTACGCAACCAAAAGTTATAGCAAGATGGCGGCAACCACTTTGCGGTCTTCACCCATGAGGATGTTATAAGTGCGGCAGGCGGCGGGGGTGTCCATACTTTCCACGCCGATGCCGGCCGCAGTCAATTGCTGATATAGGCGCGGATGCGGAAAGCGCTGCTGCGCGCCGGTTCCGAGCAGCACAATTTCTGGCTTCATGGCTAGAAGATAGGCGAAGTGCGATTCGTTTAATGCATCGAAACCTTGCGGCTGCCAATCTGTGAATACCTGTTCCGGCGTGACCACTATGGAATGCTCAAAGCGCAGGCCGTTGACCGTGACATAGCCAGCGCCGTGGGCAGTGAAAATATTTTGGTTTGTGCGGGTGTTGAGATGCAGTTTCACGCGAGTTCTCCATTTGCTGACCTAGGCGCGCTCGGTTAGAATCACACCCTTTGCAGTCAGTAATTTCAAGGGCCATAAGCGTATTTATGATGTTTTTCGTTCGTGTCAAATTCTACCACCCAGCGGATTGATGTCACAGTTTTGAAGCAACAGATTGAGAGAGCCAATTGAAACAACCTGACAGCATAGATATGGAAATCGTGCCCCTTATATTGAAATCCACCAAACTGGCCAGCGTCTGCTATGACATTCGCGGCCCTGTGATGGCGCGTGCCAAGCAAATGGAAGAAGACGGCCATCGCATTATAAAACTGAATATTGGCAATTTGGCGTCATTTGGCTTCGAAGCGCCAGAAGAAATTCAGCAGGACGTAATACATAACCTGCCCAACGCTTCCGGCTATTCTGATTCAAAAGGGCTGTTTGCCGCGCGCAAAGCCATCATGCACTACGCCCAGCAAAAGAATATCGCCGGGGTAGGGATGGAGGATATTTTTATTGGCAATGGCGCATCCGAATTGATCGTGATGTCCATGCAAGGGCTGCTTAATACTGGCGATGAAGTGCTGGTGCCAGCACCGGATTATCCGCTGTGGACGGCGGCAGTAACGCTGGCGGGAGGCACGCCGCGCCACTATTTATGCGACGAGCAGGCTGACTGGTTGCCGGACATAGCTGACATCAGCAGCAAAATCACATCCAACACACGCGCCATCGTGCTGATCAATCCGAATAATCCCACTGGTGCGATATACCCGGATTCGTTGTTGCAAGAGATCATCGAAATCGCGCGCAAGAACAGACTCATTATTTTTGCCGATGAGATTTATGACAAGGTGCTCTATGACGGCGTGAGCCATACCTCAATTGCTTCGCTGGCGGATGATGTACTGTTCGTCACGTTTAATGGCCTGTCCAAGAATTATCGCGCTTGCGGCTATCGTGCCGGCTGGATGATTGTGTCGGGCAAAAAGAAGCACGCGCAGGATTATATTGATGGCCTGGGCATTCTCGCTTCGATGCGGCTGTGTTCAAACGTGCCAGGGCAATTCGCCATCCAGACTGCGCTGGGAGGTTATCAGAGCATCAATGATCTGGTCGCGCCTTCCGGACGATTATGCAAACAACGAGACCTTGCATACCAATTGCTTACTGCTATTCCGGGTGTTACATGTGTCAAGCCGAAAGCCGCGCTGTATATGTTTCCGCGCCTGGATCCGAAGATGTACCCGATCAATGACGATCAGAAATTTATCCTTGAACTGCTGGAAACCGAGAAGGTGCTCGTGGTTCAGGGAACGGGCTTTAACTGGCCGGATTCCGACCACTTCCGCGTGGTGTTTCTGCCTAATGCGGACGATTTAGTCGATGCGATTGGCCGAATTGCACGTTTTCTGGAGTATTACCGTAAGCGTTATGGGAAGAAGTAATTAAGGGGATCTAAACGTGCCCCAACCCTTCCCAATCTCTGTTGTCAGGGGAGGCCGAGAGGGGAAGAGCAAACGAATTGAATTTTGGAGTTAATAAATAATGAAACCAATGAACGTAGGTCTATTGGGTCTCGGCACCGTAGGTGCGGGCACATTTACTGTGTTGTCACGCAATGCTGAAGAAATTTCCCGCCGTGCGGGCCGCCCCATACGAATTGTCGTGGTGGCGGAAAAGAATGTGGCGCGTGCCAATGAAATTATACAAGGCGCCTGTCGTGTAGTTGACGATGCATTCGCTGTGGTGAACGACCCGGAAGTGGATATCATTATCGAGCTAATCGGCGGCTGCGGTGTGGCCAAGGAATTGGTGCTAAAGGCCATTGCCAATGGCAAGCATGTGGTCACTGCAAACAAGGCACTACTGGCCATGCATGGCAATGAAATATTTGCCGAGGCACAAAAGCAGGGCGTGATGGTTGCATTCGAAGCGGCAGTGGCGGGCGGTGTGCCGATTGTCAAAGCGGTGCGCGAGGGTCTGAGCGCCAATCGCATTGAATGGATTGCCGGGATTATTAACGGAACTACCAACTTCATCCTATCCGAGATGCGTGATAAGGGGCTGAGTTTCGATACCGTACTGAAAGAGGCGCAGCGTTTAGGATACGCCGAGGCCGATCCGACCTTCGACATAGAAGGGGTGGATGCAGCGCACAAGATCACCATACTCTCTGCGATTGCGTTCGGCATTCCGATGCAATTCGACAAGGCATATATTGAAGGCATTTCCCAGCTTAATGCAAAGGACATAAAGTACGCCGAACAGCTCGGCTACCGCATCAAACTGCTCGGAATTACCAAACGTACCACGGCAGGTGTTGAGTTACGCGTGCATCCCACCTTGATTCCCGCCAAACGACTGATCGCCAATGTGGAAGGTGCAATGAACGCGGTGGTAGTGCAGGGCGACGCAGTCGGCGCGACGTTGTATTACGGCAAGGGTGCGGGTGCGGAACCAACGGCCAGTGCGGTAATTGCCGATCTGGTTGATGTGACGCGCATGCACGCTGCCGACCCGGAACATCGAGTGCCGCATTTGGCATTCCAACCGGATCAATTGGTCGACCTGCCCATTCTGCCAATAGCTGAGGTGCTGACTTGTTACTACCTGCGCCTGCGGGTGCATGATGAACCTGGTGTGCTGGCCGATATCACACGCGTGTTGGCTGATGAGCAGATTTCAATTGATGCCTTGATTCAGAAAGAGCCGGGTGAGGGTGAAGACGAGACGGACCTGATTTTGCTTACCCATTTGACACGCGAAAAGCGCATCAATGCAGCTATTGCCAGACTTGAAAAATTGCCAGTAGTAGTGGGTAAAGTGACGCGCATCCGTATGGAAGAATTGGGCAAATAAGGCATTCCGTCTCTCCTGTAAAAGGAATGGGCATTAAAAGCGAAGCGAGCAAAGCAATGAAATACATCTCCACACGTGGCAATTCACCCGCTAAAAATTTCACCGAAATCCTGCTCGGTG
>JANMWF010000195.1:0-3311 GCA_031393845.1 Nitrosomonadales bacterium
GGCTGGGCAGGAATTTTCTGAAATATTTTTTCGGCACGGGGATTCGTTAATAAGGCAAAATCGTTACTGAGTAAAATCAGGATAGTAGATTACCTGATTATATTTGATATACCAGCTCTCTTTAGGAAGTTTGTACACATGAGCCCGAAAATAGCCGATCCAACTGATATGCGCGGCATGACGCATGCCGAAGCACGTCGGCGACTGCACGATGAAGGTATGAACGAATTGCCCTCAGCCAGGAGCCGCAACATCCCGGCGATTGCACTGGAAGTGGCGCGAGAACCAATGTTCTTGCTGTTGTTGGTGGCTGGAGTGATTTATCTGCTGTTGGGCGATGTCAGCGATGCGCTGATGTTGCTGGGCTTTGTGTGCGTGGTGATGGGGATCACCATTTATCAGGAGAGCAAGACGGAACGGGTGCTGGAGGCATTGCGGGACATCAGCAGCCCGCGCGCGCTAGTGGTGCGTGAAGGTGTCGCGCATCGCATCGCCGGACATGAAGTGGTGCGCGGCGATATCCTGATTCTGGCCGAAGGTGACCGGGTGCCGGCCGACGCGGCGCTGATTTCCTGCAATGATTTTGCAACGGATGAATCAATGCTCACTGGCGAATCGGTGCCGGTACGCAAGATCGGCCAACCCGATGCCCACAAACTGCGTTCGCCCGACGGCGATGATTTGCCGTTTGTATATTCCGGCACGCTGGTAGTGCAAGGACGCGGCACCGCGCGCGTGCTGGCAACCGGATCGCACACCGAACTCGGCAAGATCGGCAAGGCATTGCAGGTCTTGGATATTGAGACCACGCCGTTACAAAAAGAGATCAGCAGGCTGGTGCGCAACCTCGCCATTGTCGGCGCCCTGTTAAGCTTGCTGTTGGTAATGGTCTATGGCCTGAGCCGTGGTAATTGGCTGCACGGTTTTCTGGCTGGCATCACGCTGGCGATGTCAATTTTGCCGGAGGAATATCCATTTGTATTGATCGTGTTCATGGCAATGGGGGCATGGCGCATTTCACGCCATCAGGTGCTGACCCGCCGCATGCCCACTGTAGAAACGCTGGGCTCGGCCACTGTGCTGTGTGTAGACAAGACCGGCACACTCACGCTCAATCAAATGACAGTACAACAATTAATCGCTGGCGATGCATCGTTCGTAGTGGCTACATCGCACACTCCACTACCCGAGACATTTCATGAGTTGGTCGAATTCAGCATTCTGGCGAGTAAAACCGATCCCTTTGACCCAATGGAAAAAGCCATCCACACGCTCGGCGAAAATTACCTGACCGACACAGAACATCTGCACCATGATTGGGCGCTGGTACATGAGTATTCATTGTCGCCGGAACTACTCGCACTCTCGCACGTATGGCGGGCAAGCGACCGCAATGAATACGTAGTGGCAACCAAAGGCGCGCCGGAAGCAGTGGCTGATTTGTGCCATCTGGATGAGCATCAATTATCCATACTTGCCACTCAGGTAAATATTCTCGCTGCACAAGGCATGCGCGTATTGGGGGTAGCCAAGGCCAGTTATCGCGGTCGTGAATGGCCAGGTGTCCAGCATGACTTCGAGTTCGAATTTATCGGCTTGATCGGGTTGGCTGATCCAGTCCGCCCTACCGTTGCAGCGGCACTCAAGGAGTGCACTGCAGCAGGCATCCGCGTGGTGATGATTACCGGCGATTATCCTGCTACCGCCGCCGCAATTGCTCAACAGATCTGTCTGCCCGGTGGACACGACAGCATCATTACTGGTATGGAGCTTAATCAAATGGATGATGCAACATTGCGCGAACGCATCCGCCACAACAATATTTTCGCGCGCATGGTGCCGGAGCAAAAACTGCGACTGGTGAACGCGCTCAAGGTAAACGGCGATATAGTGGCGATGACCGGCGACGGGGTAAACGACGCTCCTGCGTTAAAAGCGGCGCACATCGGCATCGCCATGGGTGGGCGCGGCACCGATGTGGCACGCGAAGCGGCCGCGCTGGTATTGCTGGATGATGATTTTGCCTCAATCGTGCGCGCCGTGCGTATCGGACGCAGCATCTTCGATAACCTGCGCAAAGCTATGGCTTATATTCTTGCGGTACACATACCCATCGCCGGCTTGTCACTGATCCCCCTGTTACTGGGCTGGCCAACGGTATTCGCTCCGGTCCATATCGTGTTTCTGGAAATGATCATCAACCCGGCCTGCTCCATCGCCTTCGAAGCTGAACCAGCAGAGCGAAATGTCATGCAGCGCCCGCCGCGCAACTCGCAGGAGCCGCTGTTCGGAAGACAGGTCATCCTACTCAGTTTGTTACAGGGTACGTTGCTGTTGCTAACCACTCTCCTGGTGCTGGGCTATGCGCTGCATCATGGCGCAACGGAAGAGGAAGCCCGCGCACTGACTTTTTCGACGCTGGTCATCGGTAATCTTGGGCTGATTTTGGTCAACCGTTCCTGGCAACTTAATATCCTCAGTTCGCTCAACAGCCGCAATTCAGCACTGTGGTGGGTGGTGGGAGGTGCACTTTCTTTCCTTCTGCTGACCCTGCATTTACCCTTTTTACGCGAAATATTCCACTTCGCGCCGCTTACCCCCTTTCAACTCGCGCTGAGTTTCGCTGCCGGTCTGTGCAGCGTGCTTTGGTTCGAACTGCTCAAGCTCATTCGGCGGCACTAGGCAAGCCATGCGCTACGCCGTTTTATTTTTTGCTTTTGGCGTATGGCTGTTGCAACAACAGGCCGTGCTTCCCGACCTCGCCTGGGGTGGCCTGACTTTATTGCTCGCTAGTGCTTTGGTGTTACCACGTAGAACTCTTTTGCAGCGCAAAGCATACCCTGCTCTTCTTGCAGCATTTGCCTGTACCTTTGGTTTTTTCTACGCAGCATTTTTTGCCCAACAACGTTTGTCCGATGCTCTACCTGCCGAATGGCAGGGCAAAGACATTCAAATCATAGGCGTGGTTGGAAAGCTTCCCACACAGCATGAACATGGACTTCGTTTTATCTTCGATGTGGAACAGGTACTCACCCCTAATGCCATTGTTCCGCCACACATCCTGCTAGCCAGTTACGATGGTATACGGGAAGAAGCTCTTGATATCCACGCCGGTGAACGTTGGCGGCTCACAGTACGCTTGAAGCAGCCGCACGGCAGCAGCAATCCTCACGATTTTGATTTTGAAGCATGGATGCTGGAAAACAAGCTGCGCGCCAATGGTTATATTCATCGAAAGCAAGATAACACGCGACTGGATGCGTTAGTGAAATCACCGGATTACTATATCCAGAGCCTACGCGAAAAAGTAC
>JANMWF010000219.1:0-3162 GCA_031393845.1 Nitrosomonadales bacterium
GTACTTGTCGTCAAACATTACTAAGTCCGTATTAGAGCCAATACGATTAATATCGACAGGCTTTTTTGACAAAAACAGGTGAAATATATATCATGCCCGCCTTATGTTTGAACGGCAATTTATAGATAGTTTGGACTTCGCTAATAACAGCCGGGAATTACGCGGTGAAATTGCAATGGCTGAAATGCCCCGGCTGCAGAATAAGCTGGTTGTTCTTGATGTTGGTTTTGAACACGATCGCAAAGAGGAAATTAGCTACACCCTGCGCGGTTTTCGTGACAGAAATGACAAACCGATGCTGGAAGTGAAGCTGGACGGATTGTGCCAGCTGCGGTGTCAGCGATGTTTGCAAGGATTGCTCTATCCATTGAAGCTTGTTTCGCAATTGCTTCTGGTGCAAAACTGGGATGAATCCTCTGTTGTCGAGGAGGATGAGATAGATAGCATCCTAGTCGATAATCATTTGGACGTGCTTGCTTTGTTTGAAGAAGAAATTTTATTGAATCTGCCATTTGCACCGAGACATCCTGTAGGCATTTGTCGACCTGTGAAAGAAGGATATGTAGTGGAAGAGATAGATCGGATAGATAAAAACCCGTTTGCGGTTCTATCCGAGTTGAAATACAAGTAGTTTTTTATTATTGGTTTTGCAAGGAGTTAATATGGCTGTTCAACAGAATAAGAAGTCCCCATCCAAGCGTGGCATGCACCGCTCGCACGATTTTCTGGTTAGCCCGGCACTGGCGGTCGAACCCTCCACTGGCGAACAACATCTGCGTCACCACATCAGCCCAACTGGCTATTATCGTGGCAAAAGAGTTGTCAAAGTAAAAGGTGACTAATCACATCTTGCAGTAGCGGATACGCACCCAACAATAAGGTGCAGACGCATCTATAGTATTCCAATATCCAAGTTTGAACATAGCGTAAGAGGATCGCCTGGTGGATGTCACAATAGCCATTGATGCCATGGGAGGCGACCACGGAACGCACGTCACCATTCCCGCTGCGGTGAGATATCTGCAACAACATCCGAACGATACTATCGTATTGGTTGGATTGCCTGATGCAATCGAGGCTGAGCTGCGCACCGTTAAAACGTCTATCGGGCCACGACTGCGTATCCAAGCAGCCAGTGAAGTGGTCGGCATGGATGAATCCCCACAATTGGTGTTACGTAGCAAAAAAGATTCTTCCATGCGTGTCGCCATTAACCTTGTAAAAAATGGCGAGGCGTCTGCTTGTGTAAGTGCCGGGAATACGGGTGCATTGATGGCAACAGCGCGTTATGTGCTTAAAATGCTGCCTGGTATAGACCGCCCCGCGATTGCTTCATTTCTGCCCACTCACAAGGGACAAGTCTGTATGCTCGATCTTGGCGCGAACGTGGATTGTAACGCTGAGAATTTATTACAGTTCGCCCTGATGGGTACTGCTCTGGTTTATGCGATTGAACATAAAAACAATCCTACAGTGGGTCTGCTCAATATTGGCAGTGAAGATATCAAGGGCAACGAAATCGTCAAGCAAGCGAGTGAATTGTTGCAGCAAAGCGATTTAAATTTTTTCGGCAACATCGAAGGCAACGATATTTTCAAGGGGGTAACCGACGTAGTGGTTTGCGACGGCTTTGTCGGGAATGTTGCACTGAAAACAACAGAAGGGCTGGCGCAGATGTTGGGCGGTTTCCTGCGTGAGGAATTTAACCGTAATATATTTACCAAACTGGCCGGGCTGATTGCCACTCCGGTACTCAAGGCATTCAAACACCGTGTTGATCCCCGCCGTTACAACGGTGCCAGCCTGTTGGGACTGAAAGGTATCGTACTGAAAAGCCACGGCTCTGCTGATGCGTTCGCATTCTTTTGTGCCATTGAACGTGCCGCCGAAGAAGCACGTGGCGGCATGTTGCATCATATCAGCGAGCACATAGAAAAATGGCATTATGCATGCCAACAAAAGGCAAGGGAGGTTTCCTGATATATTCAAGAATAATCGGTACCGGCAGCTACCTACCAGCCAAGGTTTTGACTAACTTCGACCTTGAGAAACTGGTTGAAACTTCACATGACTGGATTGTCACACGCAGCGGCATTGTCGAGCGGCATTTTGCCGCTGAAGGTGAGCAGGCCAGTGATATGGCAGTGCATGCCAGCCAGCGTGCACTGGAGGCGGCTGGAATCGGCGTTGATGACATTGACCTGGTGATTGTCGCTACGACCACGCCGGATCATATCCTACCCAGTACTGCATGTATCCTGCAAGACAAGCTGGGCATTAAGAATTGCGCGGCCTTCGACGTGCAAGCTGTATGCAGCGGCTTTATTTACGCGTTAAATACCGCTGATCTGTTTATTCGGGGTGGGCAGGCACGCAATGCCTTAGTAGTAGGCACCGAAGTGTTGTCACGCTTGCTTAACTGGGAAGATCGCACTACCTGTGTATTGTTTGGTGATGGAGCGGGTGCAGTGGTACTACAGCGTAGCGATGTGCCGGGCATCCTGTCCGCCAAATTGCATGCCGACGGTAGCCACCACAACAAGTTAAGTGCCGACGGCGGCATACGTGATGGCGCGATCTTCGGCGACCCTTACATTAAAATGGACGGTCAGGCGGTATTTAAGTTCGCTGTCAAAGTACTAAGTGAAGTAGTGGAAGAGGTCTTGGCCGAGAACAAAATGAAGTGTACTGACATCGATTGGCTAGTTCCCCACCAAGCCAATATTCGCATAATGGAAGCTACCGCCAAGAAGCTTGGGCTAAGCATGGACAAAGTGGTGGTGACCGTTGCCCATCACGGCAATACATCGGCGGCATCCATCCCACTAGCGCTCGACACCGCAGTACGCGATGGGCGCATTCAGTCCGGTCAGCACGTGCTACTGGAGGCAGTCGGTGGTGGTTTCACCTGGGGTGCAGTTTTACTGCGCTGGTAACTTCTCGTAATATTCTCCAAGTGCTTATAACTAAATTCGCTTTCGTTTTTCCAGGGCAAGGCTCGCAATCACGCGGCATGATGAACAATTACGCCGACTTTCCTATAGTGCATGATACCTTTGCCGAAGCTTCCGATATATTGCAACAAGACTTGTGGCAATTGGTAGCGGAAGGCAGTGATGCGGAACTTAACGATACTGTGAATACGCAGCCTCTCATGCTGAC
>JANMWF010000257.1:0-2529 GCA_031393845.1 Nitrosomonadales bacterium
CCAGGAACTTACCACGCTGCCGCGCCGCCACAACTCAGCCACTTCGGCCACGTTGATATCGTAGCGGAACGCTTCCGGCTCGCGTAACGGAGTGGTTTCCGCATCTGCCCCGTGTGACATGTTACCCACATTGGCATGACGTAGCAGATTGAAACCTTCGGCATAGGCGGCCATCATGCCGTATTCAATACCATTGTGAACCATCTTGACGAAGTGCCCGGCTCCCTCGAGGCCGCAGTGCAGATAACCGATCTCGGCCGTGCTTGGCTGGCCGCTGCGTCCTTCGGTGCGCGGCGCGGTTTCCACACCCGGCGCCAGTGCGGCAAAGATGGGTTGCAAGCGTGCGACTGTGTGCTGCTGGGCACCGATCATCAGGCAGTAGCCGCGCTCCAGCCCCCAAGTTCCGCCGCTGACTCCCACATCTGCATAATGGATGGACTGCGCCGATAGACTCTTTGCGCGGGCGATGTCGTCCTTATAATAGGAATTGCCGCCATCGATGATGATGTCGTCCGCACCCAGCAGCGGGGTCAGTTCCGCGATGCTGGCATCCACTACCGCCGCGGGCAACATCAGCCAGATGGCGCGCGGTGCACTCAACTTGTTCACAAAGTCCTGCACGCTGGTAGCGTCAGTCATGCCTTCTTTTGCCAATGCCTGCACCGCTTCACTACTGCGGTCGAACACTACACATTGGTGTCCGGCACGGTGCAAACGACGCACCATGTTTGCACCCATACGTCCCAACCCTATCATTCCGATTTGCATTATTTACTCCTCAAATAAAAATTTTTTCTGCGGCATGGGGGTCTAACCTCTAGTTCAGTGCTCTGAGTCCAGACATAAGGCCAGCCTCGAGATATTCAGCATGGTGAAAGCCATTCAAGCTATCTTTTCAGCATGGTGTGCGGCGAACAAGGCCGGACCATACAATGCCGCGCGATCATTCAGAATCACCTTGACCGGCATCGCCGCCAGTAGCGGTCGTCTCCGCCCTTTGTCGAGGAAAGCATCGAGGAAAACACCCGTCTGCAACAACGGCAATATTTTCGGCGCAATGCCACCACCAATATACAGGCCGCCACGGCTCATCACCTTGAGTGCCAGATTACCGGCTTCCGCGCCGTAAAAACTGACGAACAATTGCATCGTTTCCACACATACCACATCACTGCCTGCCAGTGCCACAGCGGAAATAGCCGCCGCCATATCCGCACCGCGCATCTCTTCCGCTAGCCACGCCGGTGTCGATGCCTGCCGGTAGTCCAGTAAGAATGCATACAGATCGAGCAGCCCCATGCCGGAAACGACACGCTCCCAACTGACATGCCCCCCGCTTTGCTGATGATGGCCTTGCTGCAAATGATTCAGCAAGGCCAATTCCAGCGCATTGCGCGGACTGAACGTGGCATGTCCACCTTCCGTGGCAAAGGGGCGATGGAATTGTCCGTCCCAATACAAACCCGCCTCGCCCAAACCCGTCCCCGCAGCAATCACTGCCGCATTACCCTGCGCATCGGGCGATCCCGTTTGCAGCGTCAAAAAATCAGTATCGCCTAGCGCGGGTAAACCGTAAGCTGTGGCCTCCAAATCATTCAGCAGATGGCAGCGCAAAAAACCGAAACGTTGGCACAGCGCGGCAGCATCAATCCGCCAAGGCAAGTTAGTCGCTTGCGCCACGCCATCCTGTACCAGCCCGGCAATGCCAAAAGCCGCATCTTCAACGATATTACCCGATGACAAAAAATCACCCAGCAATGTTTCAAATGCATCATGGTGCCGGCTGACATAACTAAGTTCGCGGAAGATTTCAACGTGGTTATTATTCACCTTGACCAACGCCAAGCGGGTCTTGGTACCGCCGATATCGCCGGTAAGAAACAGTCCCATTTCAATATGCCTCAAGCTTGCCACCTTCCGGACTCAAGGAATGGCGCCAGAACTGGTCTTCACGATCGAACAGGCGGTAGGTGCCGCGCGGCCCCCAGCTACCGGCGGGATAGGTGTTGATGAAGCTGCGCTCCACCGACCACACCTTCGCGTTGTAAAGACCTATCAGCTTGCAAGCCTTGCTCACCGTGGCTGCACCGACATCCACCGCCAGCCTGTCCACGACATTGTGCGCCTGCTGCTCAAGATCATTGCTTTGCGACTTGGCCCAGACGACGGCATTTCCGGTGAGTGGGACGTATTCCGGCAGTGTGGCACCCTTGAGCAATAGTGAGGGATTGGTGGCGGCATCCTGCGGCAAGCGGTGGTGAATCGCTTCGATATCGTCGGTATCCGCCACGATGGTAGTCATAAATTTCAGTTGTTCCAGCATATTGTTCATGTTATTTCTTCTGGCAAGTATTGGGCTAGATCTGACTATTGCTGGTCACAGTCTTTATGGGTCAAGGCTTGCCTCCAACGCCCGCTGCAAAACACGCGGCATCTTTCTCAATAAACTGAAAGTCGGCAAAACCGGCATGAGCGCGTTCTCCGGTGTTGTCAGTGTCGGATGCGACGGAGAGCTGGATCAAACGCGCC
>JANMWF010000258.1:0-3160 GCA_031393845.1 Nitrosomonadales bacterium
CAGAAATTAAACCGTTTGTTTTGGTTGCTACGCTCACAATATCCAGCAAAGAGCCTCTTTTGTGACCAGCTGTATAAGTTCCAATTAGCGCGCAACACTACACCAGCAAATTATCGGACATCCCATTATATCCATCAACAACTCGAAGCTGACGAACAAATTTGATCATTTATTTTTAAAGGGTTATTTGGGATTATTGAATTGTTGCGAGAATAGTTCTCGCACACAGCGAGCCACTCATTACCGCTCCTTCTAACGTAGCCGGATAATCGCCTGCCGTGTAATCGCCTGCTAACAGTAAGTTGGCCAGTTCTGTAGTATGGGGCGGGCGAGGCAGGTTCGTTTCGCAGGAAAAGGTGGCGCGTTTCTCAGCAATAACTTTGTGCCACACTGGCGCTTCCATTATTCCAAGTTGCTCGCATAATTCTTGTGCGACTTTCTGCGCTAACAGTTCGTGTTCTAAATTTTGATGCCTTCCTTGCGCGCTAATGACTACGGCGATGAGGCCGTGCTGCCCGGCGATTTGTCCTTTATCAAACAGCCATTGAGCAAAGCAGCGGTCCAAACCCAGCATCGGGTGTGGCAAGCGCACCTGTTTTGGGTATTGCAGATATACGGTGTAAATGGGTTGATGCGGAATGGCTGCAATCTGCTCAGCTATCAATGCAAGTTGCGGCACGGTACGGAACAGTCGCACAGCTGAAATGGGTGAGGCTGCACAGATGACATGGCTGAATAGGTTGGTATGCGCTGTAAATTCTGCAGTTGGACGGGTGAGTAATTCGATTTCATCGCCGTGTGGAATGATGGCTTCTATGCTGCAAGCGGTAAATACTGTGCCCCTATGTTGTTTGACATATTCGGCTGCCCGTTCCGGAAACAGTGCTGTGAAATCGATGCGTGGCAGCAGTATGTCGCTATCGCTGCGCAAACCGTTCAAGCTGTCGCGCAATACATGCAGCAACACTTGTGCAGAGGCAATGTGTACCGGCGTGTTGAGTGCGGAGATGCAGAGCGGCTCCCATAATAATCGTATCAGCTCGTCACCTTGGCCATGCATACGTAACAATTCGAAGACACTGATATCGTGTGGCAAGGTGAAATTAATGCGGTTTAGCGCCAGCATAAAACGTGCGGCGCGCAGGCGTTCGCCGAATGACAGCCCTTTTGCGCTGAGCAGCCCAGCCAGCAGATGGAGTGGGGCGGGAAGGTGCGGTGCTTTTAATTCAAAGCGATTGTGTAGTGTGAGTTGCAGCGGCAAACGCAGGAAGTCGTGCTCGATGTTGCCGCCGACTTGTTCAATAAGCTGCAGTGTATGGTGATAACAGCCAAGCAGAATGTGCTGGCCGTTATCGAGTTGAACATCATGATGCTGCACGCCGCGCGCGCGACCACCGAGTTGCTTGGCACTTTCGAATACCGTAACCTGAATATTTGCAGCAGCGAGCGTAACGGCAGCAGCCATGCCGGCGTAGCCGCCGCCAATGATGGCGACATGGTCATTTTTATTATTGCTCACGATACCAATTCTCTGTTCGATTTGAGCGTATCGAAGTGCAGTAAATTAATTTTTCACCCACGTTTTCCATGCCAGCCATAGCTTACGTAGCGGGGTGAGCGAAACGCGCTCTGTTAGCACATGGCAGCCGCTACCAATGATTTCTTCCAGAGTAGCTCGATAAATTGCTGCCATGATAAGGCCAGTGCGCTGTGCTTTGCGGTCTGCAGCGGGCAGTTGCTTGAGTGCTTGCTGGTAGTAGCGTTGTGCGCGATCAATCTGAAACTGCATTAGTTTTTGAAAGCCTTCACTCTCCTTACTATCAAGGATATCGTTGACGTGCACACCAAAAAGCGCTAATTCACCAAGCGGCAGATAGATGCGCCCGCGTCGAGCGTCTTCGCCCACGTCACGGATAATATTGGTAAGCTGGAAGGCGAGGCCAAGATCGTGCGCATATTTGAGCGTATTACGGTCGGTGTAGCCAAAAATTTCCGCAGCGAGCAATCCCACTACCGAGGCGACACGATAACAATACAGTTGCAGGGCTTTGAAATCGACATATTGGTGCTGCTGCAAATCCATTTCCATACCGTCGATGATCTCGTGGAAATGTTCTTGTGGCAGCTTGTATTGCTTGACCACTGGTATCAATGCCCGCGCAACCGGATGCTGCGGCGTTCCTGCGTAGATAGCAGTCACTTCGGTATGCCACCACGCCAGCGTAGTGCGCGCCACGTTCTCATCTGAATTTTCGTCAACAACATCGTCTACTTCGCGACAAAAAGCATACAGCGCTGTGATCGCGCGGCGCTTGTCGGGCGGCAGAAACATAAAGCTGTAGTAAAAACTTGAACCGCTTTGAGCAGCCTTGTCTTTGCAATACTGATCTGGAGTCATGTTAATTCGCAATCAACGGAAACTGGCTGGATTATTTCTTTAAAAGCTGAATGGTGCGCTTTTGCCCAGCATGATAACCCAGTCGAATGGACGCAACACAGGACGTTGGCGGAACATGTCAAACTGCACGGCTTCAAGCTTGTCGAGAATGCGGTTACCGCCCGCAATGATGAGCCGCATTTCAATGCCAATACGGCCGGTGAGTATGCTGCCGAGCGGGGCGCCGCTGCGCATCAGATCGCGTGTACGCTGAACCTGAAACTGCATGAGTTGTTGCCATTCCTTATCCACGCAGCCTTCCGCAACATGTGTTTCAGTTACTCCAAAGTGCGCCATTTCGTCCTGCGGTAAATAGATACGGTCGATGGCATAATCTTTCGTTACATCCTGCCAAAAATTGATGAGTTGCAGACTGGTACAGATGGCGTCGGAATATGTCAGGTTTGGGGGGGTGGCTTCTTCATAGAGGTGTAACAACAATCTGCCAACCGGATTAGCGGAACGACGGCAGTAGTCCAGCACTTCGTCGAAATTGGTGTAACGTTTTTTGAGCACATCCTGCGAAAAAGCATCAAGTAGATCGTGAAATAATTGCAACGGCAATTGGTGCCGCGCAATGATGTCCGATAAAGCTTGGAACAAAGGCGTCAAAGGTGCTTCATTGGCGGCGATGCGCTTGAGTTCATTACGGAAACTATCAAGAGCCATAAAGCGTTCTTCATCCTGAAGATCGCCTTCGTCTGCGAAATCGTCAGCTTGACG
>JANMWF010000269.1:0-8106 GCA_031393845.1 Nitrosomonadales bacterium
GACCAGTTCACCCGGTGCTACGTCGAGATCTATGCCTTTTAGTGCTTGGATGCCGCCGTAAGCTACTTTCAGATTTCGTACTTGCAACAGTGATCTTGATTTAGATGCAATCATGGTTTTGTTATGTTAACGATATGAAGCATCTGTTTTTTATGATTGGATTCCTGCCTGCGCGGGAATAATGGGTTCTGTTCCCAAATAAGCCGTGATCACCGCCGGATCGCATCGAATTTGTTCCGGCACGCCCTCGGCGATTTTTTTGCCGTAATCGAGAACTGCCACGCGGTCGCACAGGCCGAGGATAAATTTTACATCATGTTCGATGAGCAGGACTGTAATGCCGCTGGCGCGTATGGATAGTAATAATTCTTTCAGATTTTCAGTTTCGGTGGCATTCATACCCGCCGCTGGTTCATCTAGCGCAAGCAATTTTGGATCGGTAGCTAGCGCACGAGCAATCTCCAATCTACGTTGTTCGCCGTAGGATAGGTTTTTGGCCAAAGTTTGGTGCGGGCGGTCTATGCCGACATAGCTCAGTAAAGTACGTGCATGCTGCACGATTTCATGTTCTTCGACGCGTGCTCTAGCGTTGCGAGTCAATGCGCCCCAGATGCCGCTGCTGGTGCGCAGGTGACGCCCGACCATAACGTTTTCTAGCGCGGTCATATTAGCGAACAAGCGGATATTCTGGAAGGTGCGCGCAATTCCGGCCTGCGCTAACACATGTGGTTTGCAGCGGCCGCTGTACTCAGTGTTGTTAAACGTGAAACGCCCACTATCCGCCTGATACAGCCCAGTCAAAATGTTGAAGAGTGTCGTTTTACCCGCACCATTTGGGCCGATCAAGCCATAGATTTCACCACGCCGAATGTGTAGCGAAATATCGCTCAGCGCAGATAGGCCACCGAAGCGTTTGGCTACGCCGGACAGCTCGAGTAAATTGACGTCAAATTCGGTGGGTGTTGTCATGCACAAATATCCTGTTACGGATGAGCTGAATCATTTTTGGTAACCAATTCGCGTCGGCGTTGGTTGGAGGGCCACAATCCGGCAGGTCGCCATAACATGACCGTGATTAGCGCGAGTCCGAATAACAACATGCGCAAGCTTTCCGGGTCGATAATCGTCTTGCCGAACAGTAGTTGCTGTGCCGGCCCCGAGCCGTGGCGCAAAGCTTCGGGCAATACTACCAGCAGGATGCCGCCTAACAGCACACCGCTGATATTGCCCATGCCACCGAGTACTACCATGCATAACACTGTGATGGATTCAGTTAGACCAAAACTTTCCGGGCTGACAAAACCTTGGAAACCAGCAAACAAGCCACCCGCCAAACCGCCGAAAGTTGCCCCCATGGCAAAAGCCAGCAGTTTGATATTTCGGGTATTGATGCCCATCGCTTCAGCCGCCACTTCGTCTTCGCGAATTGCCATCCAGGCGCGACCAATGCGTGAATCTTCCAAGCGTAGTGAAATAAAAATCACGAGTAATGTGAAGAAAAGGAACAGGTAGTAATGCAGATGCACAGAGGGAAAAGTGAGGCCAAACAACTCGTGCGTATTGCCTAATGAGAATTCGCCGAAACGGATAGGGTCTATCATGCTAATGCCTTGCGGGCCATTGGTGATGTTGATCGGTGCGTTCAGGTTGTTGAGGAAGATGCGAATGATTTCGCCAAATCCTAAGGTGACGATGGCGAGGTAATCACCACGTAGGCGCAAAGTTGGCGCTCCTAGCAGCACACCGAATATACAGGCCAGCAATGCGCCTAGCGGCAGGACTATCCAAAATGGCCAATGCAAGCCTAATTGAGGCGAGCCGAGCAAGGCATAGCAATATGCGCCCACCGCAAAGAAGGCGATGTAACCGAGGTCGAGCAGGCCTGCGTAACCGACTACGATGTTCAACCCCAGCGCCAGCATGATGTATAGCAATGCGAAATCCATGATGCGTACCCAACCGCGCCCGAACAGTCCATCGGTAAAGAAGGGTAACACCAGCAGCACAATGGCGAGCACGACAAACGCAATCCACGCGCCGCGCCTGTCCTTGGATGACAGATGTTTAAGCACGTTCCGCAACACGCTCTCCTAACAAGCCGGATGGACGGAAGATCAGTACGGAAATCAGCACAAAGAAGGCAAATACATCTTGATAATGACTACCGAGAAAGCCACCACTGAGATCACCAATATAACCGGCTCCTAAACTTTCAATTAACCCCAGCAGCAGACCACCCACCATGGCCCCGCGCATGTTGCCGATGCCGCCAAGCACAGCGGCAGTGAATGCTTTAAGCCCCAGAATGGAACCCATGTAATAGTGTACGATGCCGTAGTTCGCACTGACCATGATACCTGCCACTGCGGCCAGCGCGGAACCCAGCATGAAAGTAATAGCAATCACACCGTTGACATCCACCCCCATCAGAACGGCAGCGGAGGGATTTTCCGCTACGGCGCGCATTGCGCGGCCCAGGCGAGTGCGATGCATCAACAGCAGCAAGCCCCCCATCATTCCCAACGCTATTAATACAATAAGAATCTGCACTTCCGTAATGATTGCACCAGACAGCATATGCGAGTTATTTGGCAGTAAAGACGGAAAAGCATGGTATTCGCGTCCCCAGAACATCATCGCCAGATTTTGCAGCACGATGGACACGCCAATCGCAGTGATTAGCGGGGCCAGACGTGGGGCATTGCGCAATGGACGGTAGGCGATGCGTTCGATGCCGTAACCTAACGCCATGCAAACCACAATCGAAGCTATCAGGCTGATCAGTAATATCAGCAGCGACGGCAAGCCAGAACCGATAAGCAACTGGATTGCTGACATCGCCACCATTGCCCCTACCATCACCACTTCGCCATGTGCGAAATTAATCAGACCGAGAATGCCGTACACCATGGTGTAACCCAAGGCAACCATGGCATACACGCTGCCTTGCACGAAGCCGTTGACGATTTGTTGTAGCAATGTGTCCAAAGGTTACTCACAAACAAAAACGACACGCAAGGTGTCGCTTTATTTTTCAATCTAATCCCTATCAATGCGCGGGTAGCGCGGTGTTCCCGCCCATGGTTTGTAGCGGCTGCCATTTGCCTTGCTGAACTTGGTACAATGTTACAGCACCGCCCTTAATGTCGCCCTTTTCATCGAAGGCGATGTTCGCGGTCACGCCACTATGAGTAATTTTGGCGAGCTCAGGCAGGTATTTCGTCGGATCGGCTGAAGCGGCTTTCTGCATCGAGGCGATTATCACGTTTACTGCATCATAACAATACGGTGCATACAGCTGAATGGGTTGCTTATATTTCGCTTCATAGCGTTGGGAGAAATCTTTGCCGCCGGGCATCTGTTCCAGTGGCACGCTAGGCAGTGAAGCATAAACTCCATCGGCGGCATCGCCAGCCAGATCAAGGAATTTGGGCGTGTAACCGCCATCGCCCATTACAAACTTAACATTTAAACCAAGTGCCTTGAGCTGTTTGGCCATTGGTATGCCCTGCGGATCCATGCCGCCAAAAAATAGCAAATCGGGGTGCTTGCTCTTGATGGAGGTCAGTACCGCAGTAAAGTTTACCGCTTTGTCAGTGGTGTATTCACGCGCTACGACCTGCGCACCGTTGGTTTGTACAGATTTGATGAATTCGTCGGCCAGTCCTTGTCCATAGGCAGAGCGATCGTCTATAACTGCAATTTTCTTAGCATTCAGGGTGTTTGCTGCAAATTCGCCCAGTGCCTTGCCTTGCTGCCCATCGTTGGAAATCACGCGAAAGGCGGTCTTAAGGCCTTGGGTGGTATAACTCACAGCTGTTGCGGAAGGGGAAATCTGGGGAATGCCGTTATCGCTGTAGATCCTGGAAGCTGGAATAGAGGTGCCGGAATTCAGATGGCCGATCACTCCATTTACTTTTGCGTCTACCAGCTTTTGTGCCACGATCGTAGCAGTTTTCGGGTCAGCTTGGTCATCTTCGCTGATTAGTTCAAAACGTGCTTTACGTCCGCCAATGATGACCCCCCTGATGTTGGCATCCTCTATCGCCATGCGCGTACCGTTCTCATTGTCCTTGCCGATATGTGCTTGTGGCCCGGTGAGTGGGGCAACGGCACCGATCTTCACCACTAGTTCATCAATGCCGCCGGCAGCAGGTTTTTTTGATTCGCCGCAAGCCGCGAGGATGGCAATGGATAAGGCGGCGAGGAGCAGGGATGACTGGTTATGCGGCATGATGGGTTCAGAGGGAAATAAGTTATCGAATGGATTATGTTTAGCACGTTACATGCTTGTCAATTTTGCATATTCCGAACAGTGATTGAAACGCAATAATATAACCAGTGTACATTGACTATAATTTTTATATAAAAACAATAACTCGATTGCACGAAGCAATATTTATTAGCTAGCTTCTATACTTTCTGGAGGCATTCATGTGCGCAGGGTCAACATATTGTATGTCAATAGAGTGTCAGTCTGGACACAAACTTTGCTGGGCAAGCAACAGCATGCCAGATACCGCTTCTGGCCATCAAACTTGCATAGGCAAGCATGTTGGCGGCGCTATGTTTTATAGATTATTGCTGTTAGCGCCAACGCAATGCATGCGTTGCATGATCATGCGTGTCAATTTGTTAGATGTCAGGAATTGCAACTGAACCGCCAATAAATTAAAGCCAGCGTAAACTCGCCTTAAAGTTTGCTCTGTTTGCAAACTTTAATTCCATTAATTAAGCAATCGATTGAATTTTTGTGCAGAAAGCAGAAATCGGCTGATGCCGACCTCTGCTAAGAGAAATTATTCCCTTGCTTACTTCGCCAGATCCAGCACGAAATGAACCAGTGTTTTGATGTCTGCATCACTTACTTTAGGAGAGTTAGCAATCATTGGTACGCTACCCCAATTGCCAGTGCCGCCCTTGGATACTTTCATGACCAGGCCGTCTACCAATGACATTTTCTGGGCGCCAGCATCAGCACTGCCTTTTGGTGAGAAAGCATAGTCTTTAACGCCCTTGTACTTCTTGGAAACATCCATCCAGGCGGGGCCGACCAATTTTGAATCAATTTTGTGGCAAGCAGTACAGCCGCTTTTCTTGGCCAATTCCGGCATATCAGTTGCTAAAACACTACCTGCTGCCATCAGGCCTACTGCTGTAATCACGCTAACGATGATAGATTTCATTTTCTTAAGCTCCATTATATTAAGTTTTCCTACAATTAAACTATTAGACATTGCTGCCTATGCCATTTTAACCAACTCCATCTTGTTTGCAAACTGTAAGGCACTAGACAGTGATTACAATAACGCATATATCTAACTTGTCGTTGACAAAACCTGCTTCAGCGCAGCAAGTTCCATTTGCAGCATGTCAGAATTAGGAGCGAAATTAAATCACGTATAATAACTGATCTTAAAGCCATCATTAATTCTCGCTCAGTATGCTCATACACCCCCAGTTTGATCCTGTAGCCATTCACATTGGCCCCCTTGCAGTGCACTGGTACGGATTGATGTATTTGCTTGCCTTTATGCAATTTTTATGGCTGGGAAAATTGCGCGTCCGCACCCTCAGTCGTCCTGGATGGGATGACAAAATGATGGATGACTTACTATTTTACGGCATTTTTGGTGTTGTGCTGGGTGGGCGGCTGGGCGAGGTGCTGTTTTACAACCCCAGTTATTATTTGTCTCGACCGCTTGAAATTCTCGCGGTTTGGCAGGGGGGCATGTCATTCCATGGTGGTTTCCTCGGCGTACTTGTGGCGATGGCACTTTTTGCACGTCAGCACAAACTAACCTGGTTGCAATTGATGGACTTTATAGCCCCATTGGTGCCGCTGGGGTTGGGCGCAGGACGTATCGGCAACTTTATTAATGCTGAATTATGGGGGCGGCCTACAAATGCGGCTTGGGGGATGGTATTCCCCAATGTGGATGATCTGCCGCGCCACCCCTCTCAGCTTTATGAGTTTGCGCTGGAAGGTCTGGCCCTATTTGCGCTTATGTGGCTATATTCGCGCAAACCGCGTCCAGTAGGTGCAGTATCTGGTTTGTTCCTCATTGGCTATGGCAGCTTCCGCTTCGTTGTCGAATATACACGTAACCCAGATGACGGCATATTTGGCCTAATGAGTTTTGGTATTAGCATGGGCCAATGGCTCAGCCTGCCAATGGTGATTGCGGGATTAATGTTAATGATATGGGGACAGCGTAAATCGGCTACGCCTAAATAATGTCATCTGTTCTTGCTTGATTCGACGCCTGTCAATTATTTCTATTAGCGCTCGATTCCAGCTTGGGGGGTGTTTTTGGGCACCTATAAAAATTTACCACCAATCGCAAGAAAGATGGGATTTGGTTTTGTGTTAGAGACGTGACATAGACAAAAGTTATTGGTTATGCGAAAAACTATATAAGCAAAGCATGTAAAGTTATGTTTATATATATTTTTATGTGTAAAAATTAGCGTGCTGTATTTTGTATTGTGAACTTTAGTTATTTTGCACTGTTGACTTTATTTTTCAAACTGGACATCATGCCGTCGTTTTATCGCATCTATCCCTTGCGGATTGATCCGCACCAAATAAGCATATAAATGCTTAAGCGATATTGCATCGTTTTAAATTACTTGTTGTAAATGTGGTATGCATGTCGATGTTGTCCCGGTCGGCAGTCTAATTGTTTGTTGGGGGAGCTACTTACGATGTATTGTTTTTTACGTTTGTCCGTTCTGCTTGTTGGATTGGTTGTTTCCGCTGGCAGCTATGCCGTTAATGCGGTGCAGCCACTCACTACAGCTGACGACTTGGGTCCTAAAGTCGAACAGCCAATTGAGTTTCCCCATGACCGCCACGCTGGTGATGCTGCAAAAGGCGGTATGCAGATAAATTGCATGTACTGTCACACATATGCGCGTCGTAGCATTGTGGCAGGCATACCTCCGTTGCAGAAATGTATTGGTTGCCATCAAAGCATCGAGTCGGTGCGGGAAACCCCGCGTATCAAGAAATTGTTCGAGTATTGGGAAGCTAAGAAAGCAGTGCCTTGGAAAAAGGTGCATGACCTTCCTGATTTCGTGCGCTTTAACCATGAGCGTCACATTCAGCGTTTTGTTTTCGCGCAGAATAAGCCGGTGCAGGAAGCTTGCGGTTATTGCCATGGCGATGTGAAAACAATGACCGTTGCGCGTCGCCAAAAGCCACTCTCCATGGGTTGGTGTGTGAGCTGCCATCAGAAAGATCATCCAGTAGATGCAACATCCACAAAGACGACTCACGGCCCGAACGACTGCTGGCAGTGTCATAAGTAATCGGCGCGTTCACAAGATAAAGATTTCCAAGAGGTATCAGCAATGATTGAAAATAGTTTTAATCGGCGAGGTTTTCTGAAGGTGCTGGGGTGGGGTGGTGCAACGGTCGCGTTAAGCGGATGTGGCAATACCTCAGTTGAGGATGGAAAGGAATTTGTAACTTCCTATGTCCAGACAGCGGACTATATCATTCCTAGTATTGGCACATACTTTAACTCAACTTGTGCGCAGTGTGATGCGGGGTGCGGCATTATGGGGCGAGTGCGAGAAGGTCGCGTGCTTAAGCTGGAAGGCAATCCAAAATCCCCCATTAATAATGGCAAAATGTGCGGTTTAGGGCAGGCCGGAGTGCAGGCGCATTACAATCCAGATCGTATCCGAGAGCCGCTGTTGCGCAATGGCGATAAAGGCGAGGCGATAACATGGGAAAAAGCCCTGGCATTAATCAACGAAAAGGTTGGTGGTGTGAAAGCAGAGAATGTCGCCTTCTTGACAGGTGGTGTTAGTGGACACGTCAAAGCGTTATTGAAAAATTATTTAGATGTGCTCGGTTCTGGTCATCATTATGTTTATGAGGCAGTTGCACCGTCAGTTATGCGTGCAGCTAATAAGAAGGCTTATGGCATAGAAATGCCGCGACTACGTCTGGATAAGGCCAAGGTTATCGTTTCATTCGGAGCAGACTTCCTCGGTGCGTGGGTCTCGCCGGTACATTTCTCCCAGCAGTATGCTCGGTTCCGCAAGTCTGATAATGGCGAGCGCGGGGTGCTGGTACAGGTTGAATCCAAGATG
>JANMWF010000306.1:0-2641 GCA_031393845.1 Nitrosomonadales bacterium
GAGAAATACAAACGCTGCCTGTAGAAAGATAATGATACTTCGTTCCAAGAGGACAACTAATGGTCCGAACTCCTTCCACGTAGCCTGTTACCGGTCCTGTAAGATAGTGACCGCACATGGGGTCTGATGGACCAATTGTAGAAAGTGTAGTTGTAAACGTTGCGAAAATTTCTTCGTCAGGGAGCATAACAGCTGGCGTAAACTCAGAAAGCCCCGTTGAGCTTATGTAGCAATAGCTGGACTTAGCAAGTGCCACTAGGTCGTTATAAGCATCTCCAGACGAGTCGTACCATTTTCCGGTAGCAAAGTAAGGTGAGTAGTAGGCCAAATATCTATAAGGCGTGGTTTGAATTGGAACGCAGCTTGCCCCTGGTTGATCACAAATATTCTGCGCGAATGCGATCTGCTGGAAATAGAGAACTGACGAAAGCAATGTCAATATCTTTAGCAAAAAGAGCATTGAAATCTTGAACATAAAAATTAATCTTCTTGGTCGATCTATTTCTCCCACAATATTCATACTTGGAGCCTTAAGTTTTTCAAGTGACCGACGTATGTTGCCACAGAACAGTTTCCCAAACAACATCGCTCTGGGTTGATCGGCGAGTAGCTGGAATTGTCCGATTGTAACGATACCGTAAAGGTAGTTGACGAATACTTCCACGGAATTGTTGTTATCAGAACATCGATTGGCTCGAACCCGCGAGAGGCCGCTTCTGGCACATTCCAGACAGTTGAACTTCTCTGAAGCAGGCATTCAGAAGTGCCTACATCAGTTGCCGCCATTCTACAAACCCATTTAATAAGCAATTGATTTTTCCAAAGGCATTTGAATAGAATCGCTGGATTCTCGCTTGCGCGGGAATGACGAGGTCTTGCAATGTCGGCCATTCTGGGTGGGGTATGTACTTGCATTTTTATGCAACTGCGTCGTAGAATGTGACTACTATTCTAGTCATAAAGGATTTTAATATGCATGCAATGAGTTTGGCTCAAGCCAAAGCGCACTTAAGCGAGTTGCTGAATGCCGTTGAATCCGGTGAGGAGGTTGTTATTACTCGACATGGCCGTCCTGTTGCAAGGGTGGTGCCTGCCAGTCCTCTCAAGCAGCCCTTGCCGATGCAGCATCTGGCAGAGCTTCGCCATCAGGTGCCCGCGTGGAAAAATAGCAGTGCCGAGTCGCTACGTGAGCTGCGTGATGCAGAATGATTTATCTGGACACCAGTTTCCTGACACCGCTGTTTCGGGAGGAGGCCACTACCACGAAAATTGCGGATTTTCTTTCTCGTCAAGCGGTGGGAACGCTGGCAGTCAGCAAATGGGCGTCTGTCGAATTTGCTAGCCTGATTTCTCGCGATGTACGCATGGGAACGCTAACAGCAAGCCAAGGGAAGCATTTGATTGCGGAGTTTTATGCGGTAGTTACTACCTCTCTAATTGTCCTGATTCCAAGTGCCAATGATTTTGATCTGGCACAGGAATATGTCGCGCACTTTGCCACCCAGCTACGCGGCCCGGATGCCTTGCACCTGGCAGTGGCGCATAACAACGGGGTGGCGTTCACCGCCACCTTGGACGAAGGAATGCTCTCCGCTGCGAAAAGACTGAAGATCCCGGCGCGGCGGGTGATTCGCTAGGCTTTCCCACCTTGCGGTTCGCTGGTTTGGGTCAATAGGGTCGACTCGATTGATAAAGCCCAAAACACATGGTCGGTCTGGGGAAGTCAAAAAACCACCAATCGAGTATGTCTTCATTGATTTTTCCAAAGGCATTTGAATAGAATCACTGGATTCCCGCCTGCGCGGGAATGACGAAGTCTTGCAATCTCGGCCATTCTGGGTTGAACCACCACGCCACTTGAGGCAAGATGCGCCTTCAACGATTTTTGTATCAACCATCACAGAAGAGAACAGACATGGGCGCACAGTGGAAAGCAAGGCACAAAGAAGTCGCAGCGAATGCGAGGGGTAAGATTTTCGGCAAGCTGGCCAAAGAAATCATGGTGGCCGCAAAGGGCGGTGCTGACATTGGCTCAAACTCACGTTTGCGTCTGGTGGTGGAGCAAGCCAAAAAAGTCTCTATGCCAAAAGAGACCTTGGATCGCGCCATCAAGAAAGGCGCAGGCTTGTTGGATGGTCCGCTTCACATGGAACATCTGGTGTACGAAGGTTTCGCGCCGCACCGTGTACCGGTCATCGTTGAATGTCTGTCCGATAACACCAACCGCACTAAAGCCAGTATGAATGTGCTGTTCCGCAAAGGACAGTTGGGTGCGCCCGGCTCTGTATCATGGGATTTCAACCATGTCGGCATGATCGAGGCGACACCGAATACAAAAGATGTGGATGCCGAAGTCGCCGCAATCGAAGCGGGCGCGCAAGACTTTGAGCCTGCGGATGAAGGTGCGACTCTGTTCATCACCGAGTTCACCGATCTGGATGCCGTGTGCAAAGCGCTACCCGCACAAGGCTTCACCGTCACCTCCGCAATGGTTGGCTACCGCCCCAAAAATCCCGTTACCCTCAGCAACGATGCAGAACGTGAAGAAGTCGAAGCCTTCCTCGAAGCCATCGATGCGGATGATGACGTGCAGAATGTTTATGTGGGGTTGGCGGGGTAGCACTGAAGTAGCTCATAGGGG
>JANMWF010000008.1:0-2430 GCA_031393845.1 Nitrosomonadales bacterium
TTGGCCTCGATCAGACTTTTTGCGGTTTCCTGAATTTCCGAGGCGGCCAATGCGGCACCAGTGTTTGAGAGGAAATGCTGGCGACCATTTTTTTTCTTCACCTGATCCAGTGCCGACTGGACTTCGGCATGGGTCGCTACAACGTGCCGATAACGTCCCAAGTAATCGGCCAGGCTATCCAGCGACTGATCGTAATGGCGATGCAACATGTTAATCGGGATGAACAGCAGCAAAACGCCAATCGTCAGGAATAAGATTAACAACCCCATGGCCAGGCCACGACTTTGCTTTTTACTAAGGGCACGCATCAGGGTTTAGCCTCTTGATAAGGCGTCGCCTTTATTGCCTGTTTAACTGGCGCATTCGAAGCTGGCAGCTCTGGCTTAAGGGCTGGGACTCGTAGCGGCAATGGCGAATTAAACTTCTCAGCTTCAAGTTTGCTGGACTCAGATATAGGTTGCTCTGACTTACTGGCGCTGTTATCGGGCTTGCCAGCGGGGGGTAGTGGTTGCAGTGCAGATTGTCCGGGCGCTGGCGCAACTTTTCCGGCAGCCGGCACCGTCTTTATTGCTGCCATCAGATGATAACGCTCGCTGTTTGGCATATTCCCCTTGGTCAGCGGCGAGCGAAAGTTGGCGTCATGCAAAATTCTGGTGCTCTCAATCAAGGCGATCAATTTCGACGAGGAGCCGGTTTCCCCCTGGATTTGCAGTTCCTTGCCTTTGAGATTGAATTGTTGCACCCAGGTATCGTCCGGCAACAGGCGAGACAATTCGTCCAGCAATATTACTAGCGGCGGAACTGCCTGCTTTTTATCCAGCATGAAATTGAATTCTGCGGCTAGCTTCTCCTGCTCGCGCCGCAACGCATCAGTTTCTCTCGCTTGCTGCTTGGCACGGTCAACTATCGGCAGCAGTGCAATCACGGCTTGCCGCTTTTGCCAGATCGGGATGGTTATGGCGGCCATTGCCAAGGTCAGCGTTAACAGTAATAACCCAGGATTGATTCCGCGCAGCCTGGAAGTTTGGGCAGTGTTGCACTCGGCCGGCATTAGATTGATGGCATCGCCGTTTGGCACAGCAATGGCAACATATGCAGCATTGGCTGGCGCACCCCAACGCTCCAGCAGATCGAGTGAACCATCCAGTTCTGAGCGCGGCACAACCACCAGCTTTACGGCAAGCCGGTTTTTTTGATTATCCACACGCAACACGCGAAAATCGAAATAGACTTGTTCCGCTTTGAATGGAGTATGACGATCCATTTCGAAACCTAGCACTTGACGCAGATTTTTGACTGCTGCCAGAGGCAGTTCAATCTGTTTGACTAGGCATTGAGTTTCAGTGAGCCACAACGCAACTTGCTCATCGCGTTTATGTAACTTTCTAAAAAACGCTTGAAAAGCAATGCCTTGGGTATCACGGTCACCAGATTGTCTATCGACTCGACCGTGCTCGGTCAAGCTGCCTTGCAGCCAGCGGTGCAATATAATAACTTGAGGAGTAACTTCTATCAGTAGTCCATTTGCAGCGTTTGCACTGGACTGCCGCAACCATTGCGGCACGAGCGCAATGAGTTCGCCCGACCACCAACGCCAAAAGTACCCAAGCGAGGAATTTCTGTCAAAAGTAAAGCGCGGCTGGCGCGCAGCTTGAATTTTATTTGTCATCTAAAACTGAAGTACACATGTGGCGTTCCTCTCATTCTGGCGAAGAAAGGCTTAATAGTAATGAGTTCTGCCCGAGCTACAGAAGTAGCGCATGATAATTAATTGTTACTATAATTTCCTCAGTCTTTATCAGTATCTGGATACTCTAAGGTGCAGCCATGAAGACATGAATACGCAACAACGCATCCACAAGATTTGTTAGCTGGTATGCTAATTATCGTTAAATTTAACCAAAGCTTTATACTCGTCACAAAAAAATTAAAATGATTCGCATATCAGGGCGCAGTCATGGGAATTTTCGTCTGCAATATGGAGACTGCGCAAAACCTTTCCGTAACAACATGTTCGGCATAGTAATGCCGCCATAGTTGGATAATGGGGCCGTAACATACCATATTGGAATGCGCGGGCAGTTATCCATACTTTATGAAAATTGTGCGCTCAGCTCTCGTACCCCTCGCTCCTACACAAATGGAAAGAGGATATCTCACGTGCAATCCTTACTTTATAGCCGCTTGCTCCCCAACGATCAGCTTTGGAGTCGCTTCCCCTTCCTTCCAGGAAAAAAAAACGAACTTGCGAACGGTGCCTTGATCAACTTTCACCACAGTTTCACGTATGAACACTGTGCCATCTGGCAATGCCGCTTCGGCACGAACACTATACACGGAACCGTCATCACCCGCTAAGACAGCGCCAGCTGGCGCAAACGGCGGTGGCGGTAAATTTTTTTCCAAGGCCTCCTGACGCACTTCAAGATA
>JANMWF010000037.1:0-3751 GCA_031393845.1 Nitrosomonadales bacterium
TATGGTCCGAAAGGCATCGGTGCGTTGTATGTGCGGCGCAAGCCACGAGTTCGTCTGGAAGCGCAGATGCATGGTGGCGGGCATGAACGTGGCATGCGTTCAGGCACCTTGGCGACACACCAGATCGTTGGCATGGGCGAAGCTTTTCGCATAGCGCAAAAGGAAATGACAGCAGAAAATGAACGCATCCGCACGCTACGTGACAACCTGTGGCGCGGCCTGTCCAGCATAGGAGATGTGTACCTGAACGGCGATCTTAAGGAACGTGTATCGCATAACCTGAATGTCAGTTTCAACTATGTGGATGGTGACTCGCTGACCAAGGCGATTGCCGATATTGCGGTATCCAGCGGGTCCGCCTGCACTTCGGCAAGCCTGGAGCCGTCCTATGTGCTACGTGGCTTGGGATGCAGCGATGAATTGGCACGTAGCTCGATTCGGTTCACCGTGGGACGCTTCACCACCGAGGAAGAAGTGAATTTCACGATAGAACTGTTGAAAAATAAAATCAGCAAGTTGCGTGATGAACAAGAGCCCTCCATCTTGGTGCCCCAATAAATTCAGAATCATGATAGGGAAATTCTGCACCTTAGTTGATATCGGTGGCGTGAATAAAGAGGTTGCACAATGAAAATTTATAATTTGTGGCGCACTCTTTCAAACCGCTGGTTATATCTGGCCGGGACATTGGTCATCGCCGGTGCGTTCGGCATGGCGCTCTATCTTCAATATGTTCTGCATCAGGAGCCCTGCCCTTTATGCATGATCCAGCGCTTCATCTTCATTGCCATGTTAGTCCTGTTTGCTATTGCCACTCTGCATAACCCCAAACGCAGCGGTGCGAAAGTGTATGGAGCATTGATAGTACTGTTGGCATTGAGCGGCGTGAGTACTGCTGGTCGCCATATCTGGCTTCAGCATTTGCCCAAAGACCAAGTGCCTGCCTGCGGCCCAGGCTTGGATTACATGCTGGGAAACTTCCCTATGGCAGAAGTGTGGCAGGAGCTCATGCACGGTTCTGGCGAATGTGCCGCCAAAGGCTGGACTTTCCTTGGCTTGGGCATCCCGGAATGGTCTCTGTTTTTGTATGTGCTCTTGGGTGTGTGGGCGGTGATAATCACACTTAGAAAGCCTATCTAACGCCTCCCGCCAATAATGCTGATGCTCAGTATCTGCTAGTATTTTTTAAACTTTTAACTTTTTATCAAGACAAACCAAAGGAACCAAAAAATGTCAAAACAATGGACAACCCCCCCTGCAATGCTGATTGACCCTAGTAAAAAATACACAACTACCGTGGTAACCGAGCGCGGGAACATTGTGATCGAACTTTACCCGCAACATGCCCCCAAGACTGTGAACAACTTTGTTTTCCTGGCGCGTGAGGGTTTCTACGATGGCCTCATCTTCCACCGCGTGATCAGGGATTTTATGATTCAGGGCGGCGACCCCACTGGTAGCGGACGAGGCGGACCAGGCTACAAGTTTGAAGATGAAACCAGTGGCAATCCGCTCAAACATGGCACCGGATATCTCTCCATGGCCAACTCCGGCCCCAACAGCAATGGCAGCCAATTCTTTATTACCCACAGCCCCCAGAACCACCTGGATGGCAAGCACACGGTTTTTGGCAACGTTATCGAAGGCATGGATGTAGTCAATGCCATTAATCAAGGCGACGTGATGACCAAGGTGGAAATTAGCGAAGCGTAAAGTGCGAAGAGGAGCGACTGGGAATTGAGAACTGAACTACTTGTTACCGATTCCTAGTTTCAATCTTCAAGATTAATTGGCATTAGGGTCCGAGCATTGGGGGTCAATTTTTTCATTATCACACCATGCCTCTTGCGACTTTCCATGCGCTGCTATCGCCGGGCTATCGTGGAATTAGCCACCCGGTGAACTAGTAGGATCGGAGGGAAGCTGAAGGTATGCCTGCCGCCCTGATAGATTACCTGAACGAAGCTCAGAATTCGATTGACCGCTGGATTAAAGAAGGCGGCATTCAGCAACATGCTAGCCATCAGTTAGCATAGCGATACGCTCAATTGATCCCTTCAAGGGAAGCTTTTGCCAGCACGTCGATCAATATGACCGATTATTTTTCAGATGGGATTTTGGCAGGTATCTGCGATGCAACCTGAATAATGCCCGTTTCCATTCGCGAGAAAAGATTTTTCTTATTACCATCGGCCATAATCTGTCACCATTTTGCAGCGGGAATACTCATTACTTTTTTCTGCGCCTCAATTCCATTGTCAATTTTCTGAACTTTGGCCGCTTACTTTACCTCTTCGACAATGCTTTCTTTATCAACGAGGCCGCTTAAAAATAGCTTGGGCAGTAAAGACATTAATTCGCCGAACTTCAGTTGAAAACGATCCCAGCAGGCTTCCTTCTTGCACCACTCTGAAATATTTGAAATCCCAGCCATTAGGGTCATGATATTGTCAAACACGACCTTAGCGGTTATTTCAACTGCATCTCTCATTACGTCTGTAATGTCCTGTGTTTCCCACACCTTCATGAAAGCGAATGACTTGCCCATATCAGCGCATAGCTTGGAAAGCAGAGCCAAGGTATAATAAGCCACAATGTTTGCTCTGTAGCCACCGCTGTACCATGTCTGCACGGACACAATTCTTTCCGTTTTCCTGAACAGGATCGCTCTCGCAATAGCTCGCTTGTAATAGAGCTCATTGAAATTATCGGGATTCTTCGCCCACTCCTGTCCAATCCTTTTTGCGTACTGTGCAAAGTTTTTCTGCGCCCCAAGATTTACATAGGTTGGCTTGTCTTCCCATACATTCTCAAATTTCGCCAAGTCAGTCTTAGCGAACATCTGGGATGATGGAAATTCTGCAAGAAATTTTTTCTCAGCTTTTGAAATTTTTGCCTGTGCATCGGAATACTGCCCCCTGGCGCGTTCGTAAAACCATTTGCTTTCGCGCAATGCGCCTTGCTGAGGAGGTGCCCAGAGGCGTCGAGAAAACTCCTCCATCCGTATATGGAAGGGGTGGTTGGAGAAAAAATCCGCCGCATTAACTTTGTTTTGCGTATTGGCATATTCGAAGATTCTTGGAATAACCTCTTCACCTTTTTCACTATCCACCACGGAGAGTTTCATCTGCACAAATATTTTTTCGAGGGAGGCTTTGTCCTTCCTGCTGGCATGAAACAGCGACGACGTGGTCTGCCCACCGTTTACAATCTGAAGGTCTTTAATTTCCCTGATATAAATACCATCTGTTTTTGGTTCGGTAATTACCTCACGGGCTGTTGCTGTAATCCCATTATTGTAGGCAAAGAACATTTCCGGATCAGTAAGAATAGTAGAGCGCATTCCCTTATTAACCTTGCCCCGCGCCTGCAGAAAACAGTGGACATTTTGCTCCAGTAATCTGTCGCCATATTTTTCATATAGATCGCCTAGAATCGTTGCAGGCATGACCATCAAGTAAGATTCATAATCAGCAGATTTGATGTGTGCGGGCAGGCATGGGATGCCCTGTCCGAGCATGGACTCAAAATCAATAACTACTTCCTCCTTGGCACCCCGGGATGTGCTGATCCGGTGCAGGCGAGAAATGTCCCAGATGTTGCAGGTAAAAATCCATCACTGATAAGACTTATCTTCGATAGCTTGTAGTGTCTGGCTGAGTAGGCGTTCCGAGAGCGGTAATTATCAATCTAGTTGTCGCCTGAATATTTTTGTTCATGCTGCTATTTTATGCGCTAAATCTCCTTTCTT
>JANMWF010000041.1:0-12768 GCA_031393845.1 Nitrosomonadales bacterium
GGCATTTCGACGAGGTCGTCTTTCATGCCTTCGTTAAAACGGTCGGTATTTATCCAACCGGCACCTTGCTTTAGCTGCAGTCTGGGCGCCTAGGCGTAGTGACTGACCAATCGAAGAAAAGTTTGGTCATGCCCATAGTGAAAGTGTTCTTCTCAACCCGTTCTAACGTGCACATTCTGCAGGAAATAGTCGACCTGTCAAAATCGACAGACAGTATTGCCAGTATGGAAAATCCACTGCAATGGGGATTCGATTTAGGCAAAATTATGGGTATCTAGCGCCAGAAATGCCGAAAAAAAACATTTTTGTTTAGCTGCAATTTAAGCCGATTCGATTTATTTACAACACGGCGTTGCATCTGATAATTGAAACTGCCGTGTCTTAATTGCGCAGTCTGGCGCTGGATGTCAGTTACTCCCGCAACACTGTCTTTGTTCACTCCCTTACATTATTCACATGATGAATTTCGATGGTGGCATGGACAATTTCCTCATGTTGGGCGAGTTGCTTATGCACGCGCTGAGGTGTCAATGTTTTGTCGTTGGTATCGACGCTTAGCGCACAAGAATATGCTCGCGTAGCGACGCGCCAGACGTGAAGATCAGTAATTTGTGTATCGACTGTTGCCGACCCTGACTCCATGGCCTTCCTGATTTTGTCCACAACAGGATGATCCATCTCACGGTCGAGCAGCACTGTACCAGTCGCAATGATCAGATTCTTGGACCAAATCGCTACCAATACCGCACCGACAATCCCGATAGCCGGATCCAACCACGACCAGCCATAGACCCAGCCACCTGCCAAGGCAATGATGGCGAGCACTGACGTAGCTGCGTCGGCGATCACATGCACATACGCTGACTTAAGGTTAAGGTCATGATGATGAGGATGCTCGTGATGTTCGTGTTGTTCGTGATGGTTGTGGTGATCATTTGCCCTGCCAAGAATAATTGCGCAAACAACATTTACGGCAAGACCGATGGCCGCGACGATCATCGCTTCCAGATAGTGAATCGGCTGCGGTGAAAAAATACGCTCCACTGAGCTAAAAACCATCATTACGGCGATGCCAAAAAGAAAGATTGCGCTTGTGAATCCACTCAGCACTTCAATTTTCCAGGTGCCAAATGTGAAACGTGAATCTTGGGCATAGCGTCGAGCTGCTGCGTATGCAAAGGAGCTCAAGCCAATGGCCACAGCATGAGAGCTCATGTGCCAGCCATCTGCCAACAATGCCATCGAATTAAACCACCAGCCCGATATGATTTCCACGACCATCATGGCGATAGTTATCCACATGACCGCGCGCGTGCCACGCTCGGCTGCGTGACGGTCTTCGTCGAAGACGCGATTATGAGAATAATATGGCTGGTTACGGGTCTGCATAGCTGATTATATTACCCTATCGCGATAACGTAATCGCAAGGAAGATAACGTAAAGGCCACCATTTACAAGCAGCGTCCACACCGGCAATCCGCCTGAACGTGCATGGAACCGGAGCCACGCGGCGGCGACCAAGGTGACAAGTACACCGGTCAACACTTCTATGCGCGGCTGCCAAGGTGTTAGCATAATTCCAATAGCAGGCAACAGTGTTCCTTGGAACACCATCGCCCCGGTAATGTTCCCGAAAGCCAACGTATCTTTACCACGCCGAATCCATAAAATACTGTTTACTTTTTCGGGAAGCTCGGTCGCTATCGGGATAATGAGAAGAGACAGCAGCAATGCAGAAATACCCAAGATGTGCGAAGTACCCTCAATACCGTGGATGAACCCCTTGGCACCAAAAATCAGCAATGCCAACCCGATTCCTAGTTGCAGCAAAATGGTCCATGGATTAGTCGGCAACCCAAGTTTGGCGAAGAACATCTTGCCCTCTGCCGCAGTACCATGTCCATCCTCGACCAGCTTTTCCGAGGCACGCAACGTAAGCAGGATGTAAACGAAATAGGTGAGAACAAGTACGAAACTTAGTGCGCCACGGAGGGTGCGCGCCTCCTGCGGAATGTACATAGCCACAGCGGCGAGAATGAAAGCGAACAGAAAAAAATTTAGATCACGTACAAAACCGCTAAGTTCTGGTCGGACATGGCCATTAACTCCGCGCCGATGAAGAATGGCAAATGCCATAAGGCAGGTAGAGAGTGTCGATAACATTAGCGGTGCACCCAGAATAGCGCCGACGCCAATTTCTTCGTTAATACTGATGTTCTTTGTACCGGCGAACAGTGCGAGCAGTGGAACCATTGTTTCGGGCAAGGCCGTTCCGATGGCAGCGAACACGGAGCCAGTGACGCCTTCCGATATTTTTAGTTGCTCTCCAAGGTGCTCTAATGCATTAGTAAAGAGTTCAGCGGCTGCAAGAATGATAAAGAGCATCATAACCAGCTCAAAAACAAGGTTTGTCATTCGTGTCCCTTCAATATTTCATGCAAATGTTTTATTCATGCTCCGCGCCTTGAAAAATCTTTAAGCCGAAAACCGAGCAACCACAGCACGACGAAATACACCGTCATGCCCATCACTACCAACCCAGTTAATCTCCAGATACGCATCCAGCCGCCGCTGGTGAGCCAGCTATGTTCACTCCCCATACCAAACCAGAGCGTCAAACCCAGCACCAGCATTGCCACACCCAGCTTGGCGAGAAACTTGCCCCAGCCAGGTTCTGGTTGGTAGATGTCACGTTTGCGCAGCAGGTAGAACAGAATGGCGGAGTTAAGGCAGGAACCAAGGCCGATGGCCAGCGCCAACCCTGCATGTTGCAGCCAGCCGATGAACATCAGATTCATCGCTTGGGTAGCAAGCAAGGTGATGATGCCGATTTTCACCGGGGTTCTGATGTCCTGACGAGCATAAAAACCCGGCGCCAGCACCTTCACAGAGAGGATGCCAATCAGGCCGACGCTGTAGCCGACCAGCGCGTTGCGCGTCATAAGTACGTCGTGCGCAGTAAATGCGCCATGCTGAAAGAAGGTTGCCAGCAGTGGCACCGCAATCATACCTAGCGCGAGTGCCGCGGGTAGGGTCAGCATGAAGGTCAGGCGTAACCCCCAGTCGAGCAGCTTGGAGTACTCTGCCGGATGGCCATCGGCGTGATGTTTGGATAGCGATGGCAGCAGAATAGTGGCAATCGCCGCACCCAGCACGCCGGATGGAAACTCCATCAGACGGTCTGCGTAATAAAGCCAGGATACACTGCCCGCAACAAGAAACGAGGCGAAGATGGTGTTAATGATGAGGCTGATCTGGCTGATCGATACACCGAATACTGCTGGCCCCATCTGTTTGATGATGCGCCACACGCCCGCATCTTTCAGGTTGAAACGCAGGGTCGGCAGCATGCCGATTTTTTTCAGAAATGGCAGCTGGAATGCCAGCTGCACAAACCCAGCTACGAACACCGCCCATGCCAGCGCCATAATAGGCGGATCAAAATACGGAGCCAGCCACAGCGCAGCGCCGATAAAACACAGGTTGAGCAGAATGGGGGTAAATGCAGGCACCCAAAATTTATTGTAGGTATTGAGTATCCCCGACGCCACGGCGACCAGCGAAATGAAAAATATGTAGGGAGAGGAAATGCGCAGCAGCTGAACGGTAAGATCAAATTTCGCCGGCGTCGCTGCAAAACCCGGCGCACTAATATAGATCAAAATCGGCGCAGCAATTATGCCGATAAGCGTAACCATGAACAGGATGATCGCCAACAATGTGGTTACATGATCGACCAACAGCCTGGTTTCCTCATGCCCTCGGCGGTTTTTATATTCCCCCAGAATTGGCACAAAGGCTTGGGAGAATGCCCCTTCAGCAAATAAGCGGCGCAACAAGTTGGGCAGCTTGAAGGCGACGAAGAAAGCATCGGTCGCCATACCCGCACCAAAAACGCGCGCAACTAATACATCGCGGGTTATGCCAAGTATGCGCGAAGCCAGCGTAAAGCTGCCTATGGTGCCAAGAGCTTTAAGCAGGTTCATTTATAGTCCGTTTGGAATGTGCATGTGTCTTGAATCACGGTGCTCTTTGCACAAAACTAGAGTTTTCTAGTTGCATTGGTATCACGAGTGGAGTGTCTATCTAAACTTGCCGTAATGAGCATATTTACATGCTCAATCTGAGCGTTCATGAATTCGCTTGATTGACATATGGAACTTTGCAAGCAGGACAAAAGTATTGTAGCAGGGATATTGCACAGCAATAACATGTACGACGCACTGATATCGTGAAATTGGCTGAATAAAATTTCAAATTTTTCCTTTCAGCATTTGTTATGCTGGATCATGCTCAATGCCACGGCTTCAGCGACCTGTATGCCGTCCACTGCAGCGGAAAGTATACCGCCTGCATAACCCGCGCCTTCTCCTGCAGGATAGAGTCCTGAGGTATTCAGGCTTTGAAAATCTTCGCGGCGCTTGATGCGTATCGGGGAAGAAGTTCGTGTTTCCACACCAGTGAGCACGGCATCGGACATGGCAAACCCTTTAAGCTGTTTATCGAATGCCGGGATAGCTTCTCTTATCGCTGCGATAGCGTAATCCGGCAGCGACGTAGAAAGGTCGCATAGGTGCACACCTGGCGCGTAAGACGGCACAACAGACCCAAGCGTGGTGGAGGGCCGACTCGCGAGAAAATCACCCACTTTTTGTGCCGGCGCATGGTAATTGCTGCCGCCCAACTCGAAGGCGCGCGCTTCCCAGTGCCGTTGTAATTCGATGCCGGCCAATGGATTTCCCGGATAATCAGCGGGGGTGATGCCCACAACAATCCCGCTATTGGCGTTGCGCTCGTTGCGCGAATACTGGCTCATGCCGTTGGTAACGACGCAGCCTTCCTCAGAAGCTGCTGCTACCACGGTGCCGCCCGGACACATGCAGAAGCTGTAGACTGAACGGCCATTGTCACAGTGATGCACTAGCTTGTAATCGGCTGCGCCCAGCAGAGGGTTACCAGCGTTCTTGCCAAAGCGGCAGCGATCGATCAGCGGTTGCGGATGTTCGATGCGAAAACCTATGGAGAATGGTTTTGACTCCATGTATACGCCGCGCTGATGCAACATATAAAAGGTGTCGCGCGCGCTATGCCCAACAGCAAGCACGACATGATCGCTGGCAATGAGTTCGCCACTACCCAGCACCACTCCCCGGACTTGTCCGTTGTCTATGACGATATCTTCAACCTTACTCTGAAAGCGAATTTCTCCGCCCAGGGCTTCGATGCTCGCACGCATTTCTTCCACCATCCCCACCAGCCGAAAAGTACCAATATGTGGCTTGCTCACGTAAAGAATTTCTTCTGGAGCACCCGCCTTGACGAATTCCGTGAGTACCTTGCGACTATAGTGTTTGGGGTCTTTAATTTGGCTGTGCAGTTTGCCGTCAGAAAATGTTCCAGCGCCACCTTCACCAAACTGCACGTTGGATTCAGGATTGAGTTTGCCTTGCCGCCACAAACCGAAAGTGTCTTTTGTGCGCTCACGCACGGCTTTACCACGCTCCAGAACAATCGGACAGAAACCCATTTGCGCCAGAATCAAGGCCGCAAATATTCCACAGGGACCGGTACCAATCACTATTGGACGAGAAGTCAGCTTGGCCGGCGCATGAGTTACAAAATGGTAGCTTGTATCGGAAGTGGGTGAGATATGCTTATCGCCTTGTAAGCGCTGAAGCAGTGCAGATTCGTTCTTGACCTCCACATCCAGCGCATATGTGAATACGATAGCCGATGGCTTGCGGGCATCATAGCTGCGGCGAAATATTACATAGCCAATTAGCTCATCCGCGCTAATACCCAGCCGTTTTAGAAGTGCGGTCTTAAGATCATCATCAGGATGGTTTATAGGAAGCTTAAATTCAGTCAATCGCAACATGCACTGTATTCCGTAGGTATTTTGTCAGGGAGTAACAAGGAGCCCACTAGTGGCAAAACTCTTATTTTACCGCAAGTAAGTTTATTAGGGCTTTAGGTATATTTAGAGGTATGCATTTTTCGCAAGGCAATAAATATTTTTGACCTGTTCAAACTGGCTGAGATAGCGAAAATACGATTATGGTTTAGATCGCTGGATTTGAGATAGTCGTAATAATCAACACTTCATCGACAAGAGATGTGAATTAATCGTAATATCCATAACGTCTTAAAGCGGAGAAAATGAAACTCCCTTCATGCGTAAAAATTCATGATATCGCTCAATTTTTACTATAGGCATTCGCAACAAGGAGAAGCAAATTGAAAGCTTTAATAATCACCATGCTTGTTGCTGGCATTTTCATGCTCGCCGGATGTGCTGAACCTGAGCTAAGAGTCGTGCCAAAGCCGAAAGTCAATTGGAATGACGTTCAATCCATTACAAGTGCAATCAGTGTTCAACGTGACGATATAAATAAAATCACAAACTTTAAGGGTCCAAACAGTAGTAGCGGTATTCTGGACACAGTTTTATTACGTGCGTGGAAATCGGATGAGGGTGGAGAGTTCAGTTATCAAATTTACGTTATAGATTACTACCACGGCGATTGGCGTTTTTACGATACGGCGTCTGATTCAAATGGCAATAATCTTGTTATTAAACTTAATTCACGAGATGTCAGCTCTTGTGATTATTTTACCTGCGCCCACCAAGAACATCTTGGAATCAATGTGTCGCGAGAGTATTTGGAAAAAAATCAGGAAAATGGTATTGTTTTTAAGGTAGGCGGCAAAGGGGGTGAAGAGACCTTTATCATTCCTTCAGCTTATGTCAAAGCCTTTTTGGCTGTCGTTAAATAAATGCACCCGTTATGCTTTGGGTTCGAAATATTTGGCAGTTTACAAAAACGATAAATATTGATCCGAGCGGTGAAGCATCAACTCCGTTCGGGCTGAGCTTGTCGATGCCCATCCACCTTTCGACAGGCTCAAGGCGAACGGACTTCAAACATAATCTGGCCGAATCAAGAATGTAATTTATGCTCGTAGTGTCTTGCGCTCATGCTCAAGGAATTTCCGCGTCATTCATACGCTTTAGAATAATTTCCGTCTTTCTTAACATACCTCGTGCTTCACGATGCAGGTCGTAGTAGCGCGGATTAGGAACCATAGAGGCAAGTTTGGCGGCTTGTGCCGCAGAAAGTTGGGCTGCGCTAACGCGGTAATAATAATGAGCAGCTGCCTCTGCACCGAACACGCCATTACCCCATTCTATGACGTTCAAATAAATCTCAAAAATACGTTGCTTGGTCATCATTTGTTCCAGCATTATGGTGATAAGCACTTCCTCTGCCTTGCGCCATGGCGTGCGTTTGGTGGATAAAAATAAATTTTTTGCCAACTGCTGGCTAATGGTAGAGCCGCCCGCTACGATCTTGCCCTTTTTCATATTTTTTTCATAAGCCTTCTGGATGCCTTCCCAGTCGAAGCCTTCATGATCAACAAATTTAGCGTCTTCAGAGGCAATCATGGCGCGTTTGAGATTGTTGGATATTTTTGCATAGGGCACCCACTGATGCCTTAACTCAGCGTCCGAGTGTTTGCTTTGCATCATTAGCAATCGTTGATCCATGAAGGCGCTAGTGGAGGGATTGTGATTTACCCACCATGCGATGTGCGCGAAAATCCACAGTTGATAGAGCAGCAAAAGTAGGAGCAGCGCACCGACTATGCGCCATATCCAGGACCATAGTTTTTTCATGGTGTGACCGATGATTTGCTCAAATCAGACGCAGTTTGGCGATGACGGGGGCGGTATCGGGGCGTACGTTGCGCCACAGAAAGAATGACTCGGCGGCTTGCTCAACCAGCATGCCAAGTCCATCCGCAAGCCGCGCTGCGCCTTGCTCTTTAGCAAAGATCAGGAAAGGTGATTTCTTTCCATACATCATGTCATAGGCCAGCGCATTAGGCGCAAAAACCCCCCCGCGTTTCGTGATTCCACCTCGCGGCAATGGCGGGAGTGAATCTGCCAAGCTGCTGGAAGTCGCATTGATCACGCAATCGAATTGCGAACCTGCGAGTGCGATGTAGCTACTGCTCTGAATAGGGCCGTGCGCGGCAAATACAGTGGCCAATTGGTGTGCCTTGTCTTCAGTGCGATTCGTCACCGTAATAACTGCTCCAGCATTGAGTAGTGGTAGCGCCACGCCATATGCCGCACCGCCCGCCCCCATCAGCAATACGCGCTTGTCCTGCAATTTGAAATCAAGATTACGTTCGATGTCGGCAATTAATCCTGCGCCGTCGGTGTTATCGCCAATTATCTCTGTGCCATCGAACTTTAGCGTGTTCACGGCCTGAGCCGCTTGTGCGCGGACGGTAAGTTGAGTGGCAAGCTGGAACGCCTCAAACTTGAACGGAACGGTCACGTTCATACCACGGCATCCTTCATCACGGAAAGCCAGCACGATGTCGCGGAACCCATCCAGCGGTGCGAGGATAGCCTCATAGCTAAAATCCTGTCCGGTCTGGCATGCGAATTGGGCGTGAATAAGGGGAGATTTACTGTGCGAAATTGGATTGCCAATTACGGCGTAACGGTCAGTCATAGTGCTGCAATTATAACGTTATTCCGAGCACTTTATTAATACTTTCATAGAGATAATCTCATCAAAAGGAAACAATAAAGGAAGTTTAGCTTCTTTTATCAGATTACCCGGAACAGTATTGGCTGGTCTTCAGCATCAAGTGACTTAACACAAAAATTTAGGACATTCCTCTCCATTGAAGCGCCCCGCCACTTCGGCGGGGCTAACACATTTTTTTGATACCTCGCAAATTTAGAAATTAGCGATTAGTGACACCCTTGCAGCAATGGGTGAACCTGGTGAGATATTGTTATTATTCTGGGCGGAAGCAAAATATTTAGTATCAAACAGGTTTTCGATATTCAACTGAGCCCGCATATTTTTATCAATCCTGGCATAGACTGCCGCATCCACCCGAGTGAAGCCCGGCAAGCGTACAGTATTGTCAGTCGACGTAAACATAGCGCCACGATTGATCACACCAAGCCCAACACCCCATCTCGGGTTGATATCATATCGGTTCCACAATGAGAAGTTGTTCTTTGGAAGCTCCGCCAAGACGGCTCCTTCTCTGGCGGTAGAGGATAGCGTGTTGGTAATAACCCCATCTTGATAAGTATATCCCCCCATGACGCTCCAAGCCGGTGTAATTCGGCCGGCCAGACCTAACTCGAAGCCCTTATTGCGCTGGCCACCGCCTAAACGAGAGATGGCTCCATTGTTCGGATCTGGAATAATCACATTGGTACGATCCAGCTGAAACAGAGCAGTAGTCAAAGCCAGGTTAGGCTGAATATCCCACTTAGCTCCAACTTCCACATTTTTGAATTTTTCCGGTTCGAGCGCTTGGTTGGTCACCGTTAGTGAAGTAAGTTGTTCGCCGGCTCTGGGCAAATATGACAAACTATAGCTTGTATAAATTGAGACTGTCTCGATTGGCTTGTAAACCAAGCCGACTCTTGGTGAGAAAAAATTATCCTTGGTATTTATGTCAAGAGCAGGAGCAGCGTTATTTTTGCGGAAATCCACTTCGATCCTATCGTAGCGCACTCCAAGAATTGCTTGTAATTGAGGCAATAATTTAATCTGGTCTTGCAGATAAAGCGCTGTTTGTTTTGTGACACTATGATTATCGGCATCTGAGGCCTGTGTCCTGAATGTGATTGGAACAGTCGTAATCGGGTTAGTAAGAGGTGCGGTAACCGATGTGGCTGTGTTATTGAAAAACCCGGTCCGACGTAGACTGTCTGTTTCCTGACGGCCTATTTCGAGGCCAACTACCAGATCATGTTTCACCTTCCCTGTGTTCAGGGAAAACAGCAGGTCCGTCTGGTTGAAGAAAGTATTTCGCTGAGTGGTATCGTTATAAGCATTGATCGCGACATCAGTTCCCGCTGCATTTACCGCGTTTGGATATACGTTCTGATAAAATTTGTCTTGAGCCGCATAACGTGTACGGTTGCGGATCGTTACTTCATTATCAAACTTATGCTCAATTAGGGCGTTGACTGCTTTAAGCTCTGAGTTTGTCGGGCTGCGATTGGGATCACCAAAAAATGTTGACACATTAGTATTTAAAGGTCGTCCCTGAAAGGAAGAGATACATCGGTCGGCTACACGCTCATCTTTAAAATATTCCGCATTTAACACAACTTTAGTGTTGTTAGTTGGCATAAGCGTAACGGTAGGATTAACTCCATATCGCTTCAGATCCACGCCATCACGAAAACTGCCCGAATCTTCATACATGGCATTAAGGCGGACAGCAGCGACTTCATTAATGCCTTGGCCGACATCAAGAGCCACACGTTTTGCATTGAATGATCCCGCCTGTGCCGTGATTTCTTGTATTGGGCTCCAGCCAGCCTCTTTAACAACTCTATTAATGACGCCTCCGGAACCGCCTCGGCCAAAAATCATTCCATTGGGGCCTTTCAGCACCTCAACTCTTTCTATGTTGTAAATATCGCGAAAGTACTGGACATCATCACGTATGCCATCCACAAAAAAATCAGCTGTGGAGCGATTTCCGCGAAAAACCAAGGCATCGCGGTTTCCCTCCCCTTGAGAAATACCCATACCCGGAACATAGCGTACCGCGTCGGACATACTCAGAATATTCTGATCTTTAATTGCTTCCTGCGTCACCACCGAGATAGACTGCGGAATGTCAATTAAAGGAGTATTGGTTTTGGTTGCAGTGGAGATTTTTGGTACGGTGTAACCAGAGCTAACTTTTGCCGACACCGTAATCGTTGGCAGCGTTGATTCTTTTTCCGTTTGACCAATGTCTGATTGAGCTATCTGTAATTTCTGGACAAGATACCCCTTACCCTGAGGCACTGCTTGCAGGCCACTATCACCAAGCAAATGCTTCAGTCCATCCTGAGCAGTGTAATTTCCCTGAAGTCCTTGTGTCGTTTTTCCGCTGAGCAAGGCAGGATCAGTGAAGACTTCAACGTCTGCCTGTTTTACAAAAAGAATAAGTGCAGTATTCAACGACCCTGCGGAAATATTGTATGTCTGCACAGTGGTGCTGGCAACAATATTAGACTGCGCAACTGTAGCACTTGATAAACTAATAGTGGCAACTCCAAAACAGATCAACGCGCTATTCATTGCGACGGCGAGCTTGGTTTTGCGATGGTTGCATCGTGTTTGGATGCCGGCATTTTTTTGCGCCAAGGTAGTCAAGCATTTGAGGTTTCGGGTATACATTGTTGTCTCTCCAAATAAAAATTAATATCAAACCAAGAAATACCTGGTACGTAATTCACTACTAGCGGCGGGAAATTTCGGTGCCACATACTTAAAAATGGTGCGTCCAATCGGCACTTTTATCCTGATGCTGCATAAGGACTTCATCCCCATGCAAAACACGGCATCACTGTGAACGCTCAATTCGATCAAACATAATTTTGCACTTATCAATGCAATTCATGTGCTACAAAACCGAACAATGCTAAAAACCAGCGACAGTCAGCGTCTATCAATCTGACAGAATAAATTTGCGCTTAGATGCCAAAACCCAAAACTAAATTAATAAGCATTATGAGAATAATAACATCAATGCGAACAATTTGCAATTGCAATTGCAAATAATCGATAAAAAAATTCAATGTTTGTACTTATTTATTGAGAACTTCGCGGGGGATTACGTGCGACACATTAAGAGACCAATGCGATTAGCCGCAAGGTGCACATTCATGCCGCGCCGATTATTATAAGAATTGCAACAACTTGTGCCATTGCGGGCGTTGCCCGCAGGGTTGGTAACTAGCTCTATTTGCCATGCATCAAGGTGCGCTGTCATCTTGGCTTGCAAAATGCGCTCCACAACAGATCAGGGTGCTGGCCGTTCTAAAACAAGGTTAATTTCTTTTCAAAGTTAGGCAGTTTCCTGCCATATGACCGCCCACTATTACATCTTCTAAATACGTTTCTCGCGTGCAAGTTACTCAAGGGCACCTCTAAAAATCCAATTTTGCGAGCAGCCGCTTTGCGGCTTGCCTGCTTACCCCGTTTCGTCACAATACGGCGTGACTCGAAAAAAATTATCGCTTACATATAAACAATATGCCGCGCTCAAATTTTTTACTCGTGCCTTGTCTTGCCTAGAAATTTGAATTTTTAGAGGCGCCCTCAATACTTGGCGGCGTCCTTGGATATGTCTATTTCCATTGCGATTCACCGTGCCAGCGCAGATTGCGCATTAGAATCTCCCTGTGCAGCGGCTTTTTGCCACCATTCGATTGCCTTGACATCATCTTTTGGTATTCCTTCACCAATTTGATACATCGAGCCAAGTATGAATTGCGCTTCTGGGTCTCCCTGCACAGCGGCTTTTTGATACCAATCCGCAGCTTTAGCTGAATTTTTGGCCGAGCCTTCGCCATTGCGATACATATGACCAAGAAGAGTTTGCGCAACAGGATATCCTTGCTCAGCAGATTTTTGATACCACTCCACAGCTTTAGTAGCATCCTTGGCAACACCTTCGCCATTGCGATACATTCCGCCAAGAATAAATTGCGCACCCGCATCTCCCTGCACAGCAGCTTTCTCGTACCACTCAATTGCCTTAGTGGCGTCCTTGGGTACGCCTAACAACCCTTTGCGATACATCATACCAAGTGCATATTGCGCACTAGGATCTCCCTGTGCAGCGGCTTTTTGATACCACGCTACGGCTTTAGTAGCATCCTTGGCAACGCCTTCGCCATTGCGATACATCCAGCCAAGATTAAGTTGCGCACCTGC
>JANMWF010000072.1:0-8877 GCA_031393845.1 Nitrosomonadales bacterium
AGCAAATGGAACAACTGAGCTGGAGTGGAAGGGATGCACACTTGAATATTGTAATCTGCACAAAGCTGTAGATAGCGCTCAATACGCCCAGATGAATGTTCCGGCCCCTGCCCTTCGTAGCCATGGGGCAAAAACATTACCAGCCCGCACATGCGTCCCCATTTGGCCTCTCCCGACGAGATGAATTGATCGATTACCACCTGCGCACCATTAGCGAAATCGCCAAACTGCCCCTCCCATATAACCAGCGAATTGGGTTCAGCACTAGCATAGCCATACTCAAATGCCAGCACCGCCTCTTCTGAAAGAATAGAATCAATCACGATGAAATCGGCCTGATCCGACGCAATATTTTGCAAGGGAATGTGATAGCCCTTGTCCCACTGCACGCGGTTTTGGTCGTGCAACACGGCATGACGATGGAAAAAGGTACCGCGTGCGCTGTCCTCCCCAGATAAACGAACCGGAATACCCTCAGCTACCAAGCTGGCATAGGCCAGGTTTTCTGCCATGCCCCAATCCAAAGCGAGTTCGCCATTACCCATGGCACGGCGGTCGGTAATAATTTTTTCCACGCGCGACTGAAGCTTGAAGTCCGTCGGCACGTCTGTCAGCCGCAGAGCCAATTTTTGTAACTGTTCGTTCGGTACGGCAGTGTTCACCGCCACGTTCCAAGCCACACCACTCCTGAATTTAGACCAATTTACAGCGTGTTCCATATTAAAATCATTCAGTACTGGCTGGATCGGATTGATGCCCTCATCCATCGCGCGACGATAGGCCGCGATCATTGCCTCCGACTCTCCTTCCTCCATCACGTTTAGTTCTAACAGACGTTTAGCATACAAAGCACGTGTGCCCGGATGCTGGTTAATATAACGGTACATGAACGGCTGCGTAACCAGCGGCTCATCCTGCTCGTTATGACCCAGCTTGCGGAAACACACCATATCAATCACTACATCACTTTTAAAGGTCATACGGTAATCCAGCGCAATTTCGGCGATTAACAATACCGCTTCAGGATCATCCCCATTCACATGAAAAATCGGTGCTTCTATCATCTTCGCCACATCGGTGCAGTGCAAAGAAGATCGAGCATCACGTACATCCGAAGTAGTAAAACCGATCTGGTTGTTTATAATGATATGCACGGTGCCGCCCGTGTGGTAGCCGCGCGTTTGGGACAGGCTGAACGTTTCCATGATCACGCCTTGTCCGGCGAAAGCTGCATCGCCATGTAGTAATACCGGCATTACCTCGCGCCCTTCCTTATCGCCCCGACGGTGCTGGCGTGCGCGCACCGAACCTTCTACCACCGGATTAACGATTTCCAGGTGCGAGGGATTAAACGCCAATGCCAAGTGCATCGCTCCACCCGGCGTAGGAATGTCCGACGAAAAACCCTGATGATATTTCACATCGCCGGAAGTCAGCTGTTCACTGTGCACGCCCTCAAATTCAGCGAATAAATCACGAGGCAGCTTGCCTAACGTGTTCACCACCACATTCAAGCGCCCACGATGTGCCATGCCAATAACTGTCTCGCGTACGCCCTGTGTGCCTGCACGTTGCAATAAATGTTCGAGCATCGGAATAAGCGATTCACCGCCCTCCAGCGAAAAACGCTTCTGGCCGACAAACTTGGTGTGCAGATAGCGCTCCAACGTTTCGGCAGCAGTCAGCCGCTCCAGGATACGATGCTGCATATCAGCGCTGTAATTTGGCTGACCTCGCACGCTCTCCAGACGATTTTGAATCCAGCGCTTCTGCACAACATCATTGATGTACATATACTCTGAACCTATGCTGCCGCAATAGGTCTGGCGCACCAGCTGCAGAATTTCCCGCAGCATCATGCGTGGCGGCCCCACCAAAGAACCTGTCTCGAACGTGATATCCATGTCCATCTCTGTAAGACCGTGAAAGGCTGGATCCAATTCGGGCACTTCAGGCTTGGGATGCCGATTAAGCGGATCAAGGCTGGCGCGGCGCACCCCGAGGAAACGATGGGCATTGATAAGCTGCAGTACAGCCACCTGCTTACGCGCCATATCAGCATCTTGGATTGCGCCTTGCGCACCAGTTAACGGCAAGGCAGCAAAAGCACGCACTACCGGGCTATGCGGAAAGTCTTTCAGCGCCGCACTCGGCATATTTTGCAGGGCATCAAAGTAGGCACGCCAACCATCCGAAACTAAATTTTGGTCGGTCAAATACGCCTCATACAGACCTTCAATGTACGGCGCATTGGCACCAAACAACATAGAGTTGTCCAACATGGTTTGCATTACCGACGTCATGTATTATTACCTATGTGTTTATGTCGCCATGTCTTTGCGCTTCACTGCTTCATCAAACTTCCGCACTTGGGTGTCAAATATCTTCAATATGATATGACGCCAAAGCGCATGAACATCCTCCAGCCTCTATTTTTCCGTCCAAGTAAAGTTTTGCGATCCAGCTTTAGCGTTTGGCAAGCGGTACAAAATTGCGCTGCGTCGCACCCTCATACAACTGACGTGGACGGCCGATCTTTCGCTCGCTGTCGGCAATCATTTCATTCCACTGCGACACCCAACCTATGGTGCGTGCCACGGCAAAGATTACTGTGAACATATTGCTCGGGATACCCAATGCGCGCAGCACGATTCCGGAATAAAAATCCACGTTGGGATACAGCTTGCGCTCTATGAAATATTCGTCCCGCAACGCAATCTGCTCCAGTTCCAGGGCCATTAAAAATAGAGGATCCTTCTCCAGCTTCAGCTCTTTAAGTACTTCATAACAAGTAGCGCGCATCACTTTTGCGCGCGGGTCCATGTTTTTGTATACCCGGTGGCCAAAGCCCATCAGACGGTATTTTTTGTCCTTCACACCCTTCATAAAATCCGCCACGCGCGACACATCACCTATCTCTTCCAGCATCTTCAGCACTGCCTCATTCGCACCGCCGTGCGCTGGCCCCCACAGTGCTGCAATGCCGGAAGATACGCAAGCAAATGGATTTGCTCCACTGGAACCTGCCAGCCGTACGGTTGAAGTCGAGGCGTTCTGTTCGTGATCAGCGTGCAGTATCAAAATCCGCTCCAGTGCACGCACCAATTTCTGGTTCGGCACATAGTCTTCTGCCGGAGTTGCGAACATCATGTACATGAAGTTTTCCACGTAGCTAAATTCATTCTTAGGGAACATGAACGGAAAGCCGGTGTAGTACTTGTAGGTCATTGCGGCAATGGTCGGCACTTTGGCCAGCAGGCGTAATGCCGATATTTCGCGATGTTCCGGGTTATTAATATCGAGCGAATCATGATAAAAAGCCGACAGCGCGCCCACCACCCCAACCATTACCGCCATCGGATGAGCGTCGCGGCGAAAGCCGTTAAAAAAACGTGCAAGCTGATCATGCACCATCGTGTGCTGCATAACCTTTCCCTTGAACTCGCTTTTCTGCATTGCATTCGGTAACTCCCCATGCAGCAGCAAGTAGCACACTTCTAGAAAGTCCGACTTTTCCGCCAATTGTTCGATGGGGTAACCACGGTAATACAGCAACCCGGCATCACCATCAATAAAAGTGATACTGGAAGAGCAACTGGCGGTGGAAACGAAAGCCGGATCGTAAGTAAACATGCCAAGCTTTCCCAATCCGCGGATGTCGATCACATCAGGACCCAGAGTGCCGGACAGTATCGGCAACTCGATACTACGGCCATCGTCCAGCATCAGTGTTGCAACGCGTTTTTCTTTCATTACGCCTCCTGTTTTTACATCTTTATGTCGCAGCGATCACGCTGCTAAAATTCAAACTGCCTGAAGCAATTCTAGCACCGCACACCGTTCACTTTGCAGCGGCAAAGGCTGAGTGTTAGCAATCATATCCCAGAGTGTCGGGTCGGGCATATCCAGCAACAGATCAAATGCAGCCTGCTGCGCTTTATCCAAATTTACATAATGCTGCTCGATGAATCGACCCAGCACGATGTCAAGTTCCAATAGACCACGTCGACAGCGCCAACGCACGCGTTCCAATTCTTTCATACTGTACGCTTCACCATCAGAGCTTTAATTTTTCCTATGGCTGCCGTGGGATTCAAACCTTTGGGGCATACATCCACACAGTTCATAATAGTGTGGCATCGAAACAGTCGGTACGGATCTTCCAGATTATCCAGTCGCTCGCTCGTTGCCTGATCGCGGCTATCGACGATAAAACGATAGGCTTGCAGCAATCCCGCAGGACCTACAAACTTATCCGGATTCCACCAAAATGATGGGCAAGCAGTTGTGCAACAGGCGCATAAAATACATTCATACAAACCATCCAACTCGGCGCGCTGCGCCGGCGACTGTAAGCGCTCGGTTTCCGGAGGCGGATCGTTATTCACCAAATACGGCTTGATCGAATGGTATTGCTTGAAAAACTGTGTCATATCCACGATCAGGTCACGTATCACTGGCAGACCGGGCAACGGACGCAATTCAATTGGTTGCTTCAAACTGGACAGCTGCGTAATGCAAGCCAAGCCATTGCGCCCATTAATATTCATGGCATCCGAACCGCAGACTCCTTCGCGGCAAGATTTGCGCAAGCTCAGGCTGTCGTCCTGCTCCCTTATAAGAAGCAGCGCATCCAGCAACATCATATCGCCCGCTTCTATGTCCAGCTCATAATTGCGCATATAAGGCTGCTCGTCGGTTTCGGGGTTATACCGGTAAATTTTAAATTTCATGGCTTAATTCCTCCGCTAATCGCTTCGAGCCAACTGCCTACACCATCCACGCATCTTGACTAACCACCTACATCAAGATAATTGCAAATTCACCGCCTATTTCTAAACTCGACTATAGTGACGCCGACACGCTTTATTTTATTCTGAGTTATTTTGAATGCTTCAGTCACTGGCCGCGTTGCAGATAGTCGTCATACACATGACTACCGAAGCTCACTTTTCACGCAATGGTGAAAACCATGGCGGTCTACGCCACTTCGATGAGGAGGATCCAGTTCCAGTACTGTCGATAGTCCGACAAGGTACCCACCTATCATTTGTTTGATTTAATGGCAGGGCATGCTTTACGTTAAAGCCAGCACTTTCAAAATCGTAATCATTTCCTGATACCTGTTTTTCCAACTTACACAGCGAGAAGCAGTAGTGCTATTTTTTTTAGCAGAAAAAGCACTACGGAATTCACAATCACTTGGATATATAAATTGCATAGCCTCCAACGCAGCTGCAGCAGTGCAGATATCGCCGCTGGAAATTTTTTGTGCCACCGAATAATAAATACTCTCTTGTTTATTCGTTGGCTGGCTGCCAATTACGATATAGCGAAATGAAATCGTAATGCAATTACGCAGCACACACTCAAAGTCATTAGCGGAGAACATTCGATGGGCTGCTAAAAGCAATGGAAAAGGCTGGCGCACTCTGAACAAGTGCAAGTCCCGAATATATTCCTTGAGAGCAATAGGCCATTGTGATGATTCCACTTGGGTAAGTGCCAGATAGGTATTCATATCCTCTTCCATACCCTGTAGCAGTTCGAACACTTTCTCACGGCTTGTAACACTGGAGCGTATGGTTCTAAAAAGTTCGGTCTGCGCAATAAAGGTATGGCGACTAACCCAGTACATCAGCAAAAAATCGGGGAAGTTTTCGCCACCCAAGCGGACTATCATTGCTTCCCAGCGATCGTCCAATATTTTCATTTCATGCAGATAATCCTTATCCGCATATAGCACAGAAAAAAGATGGTTTTTCAGCAAGTCCGTTGAAGATAAACGTATGCCACGTGCATTAAGCGTTTCAAATACTTTATAGATATTGAGCTCATCAGTAACACTGATAACAGTAAACAACAGCCTGTCACTGATTGACTCAACAAAACTTGCCAACGATACGCCCTCATCCCCGCCTGCATTTTTTGTATATTCACTCATTTTCATCGCAAACCATTCAAATGCTTTGCACAGTCTAAGCTCAGATTCATGACAACCAGTTTGAGGTAAATGCTTCAGCGAGATCAGGTGATTTTGAAAGTAGACATCGTTATTACGATTGAGCGTGAGCTTGGTTCGCGGCGCTAGCGTTACAGGATCAAGATAAGTAATATAGGTTTGACGAATTTGATCCATTCGTTGCTGATTGTTTTCCGGATTATTTTTCTCTGCGATCAATCGCGTCAAATTCTTGAGCACCGCTAAAATAATCAGCATGAGGGTGGTCAAGCGCTGCTGCCCTTCAATCACGTCGAATGTCTTGTTATCATTCGACTGCAGCACAAGGTAGCCCATATAGTGCGCTGCCTCGTCATCGGCCTGAATAACTCCCAAAATATCTGCCCACAAATCTTCCCATTCATTTTCCGTCCAGCTATAGTCCGGCTGAAAATGAGGTATACGATAACTCAAGCCATTACTGATCAACTTGCGATAAGTATTATTTTCCGTTTTAAAATTGGTTGCAGACATGCTTCTATCTCCTAATTAGTACACCCGCGCCTTAAGCGGAAATGATTCCACAGTCAACGGCTTTAAGCGAACCGGCTTGTAATCCAGTTTTTGCCCTTCGCTAAAATACAGTGAATGCTTCAACCAGTGGTCATCATCACGCTCTGGGAAGTCATCGCGTGCGTGACCGCCACGGCTTTCTTGCCTCGCTGCAGCGGAAACCATGGTGGCTTGCGCTACTTCGATGAGATTGTCGAGTTCCAATGCCTCCACGCATGCAGTATTAAACACCTTACTCTGATCATTAATCATGGTATTTTTAACGCGCTCAGCGACTGTACGAATCTTTTCCACGCCTTGAGTCAATAGGCCAGGAAACCGGAATACACCGCAATGATTCTGCATCACGCGTCGCATCTCCGCACCCACTTCGGCCACACTCTCACCATTTTTTTGTGATCTCAGTCTTGCAAGGCGCGCCAGCGGACGCTCAGCAGCATCGTGCGGCAATGGTTTTGGATGTGGGTTACGCTGCAAGTCCTCGATAATCTGCCGCGCCACCTCACGCCCAAACACCAGCAAATCAAGCAATGAATTGCAGCCGAGCCGGTTAGCACCATGCACCGACACGCAAGCGCATTCACCCACCGCATAAAACCCCTGCACCACTTCTTCCGGCCCTGTTTTGTAAGGGGCGACCACTTGACCGTGATAATTAGTGGGAATGCCACCCATCATATAATGCGCAGTGGGCACCACCGGAATGGGATCCAGGGCCGGATCAACATGCGCGAATTTTAGCGAAATCTCACGGATACCGGGCAGGCGGTGGCGGATGACAGCATCACCAATGTGATCAACTTTCAATAAAACATGATCGCCATGTTTGCCGCAACCGCGTCCTTCCTTGATCTCAGTGGCGATGGCGCGTGACACCACGTCGCGGCTGGCAAGGTCTTGGGCGTTTGGCGCATAGCGCAACATAAAACGCTCACCGTCTTTGTTGATAAGATAACCACCCTCCCCGCGTACACCTTCTGAAATCAGCACGCCCGCGCCGTAAACGCCAGTGGGATGAAACTGGAAAAATTCCATGTCCTCCAGCGGAATACCGGCACGAGCTGCCATGCCCAGTCCATCGCCGGTATTAATGTAAGCATTGGTGCTAGCCTGAAAAATGCGCGCCGCACCCCCGGTAGCAAACAGCGTGGCGCGTGCCTGCAAAATCATCACCTCACTAGTTTCAATTTCCATCGCCACCACGCCAAGCACATCGCCATCTTCGTCGCGAATCAAATCCAGAGCCATCCATTCCACGAAAAAGATGGTATTGGTCTGCATATTTTTTTGATACAACGTATGCAATAAGGCATGGCCAGTGCGATCAGCAACTGCACAGGCGCGCTGCACCGGGGTCTTACCATAGTCTTGCATGTGGCCGCCAAATGATCGCTGATAAATTTTTCCATTTTCCAAACGATCGAATGGCATGCCGAAGTGTTCCAGTTCGTACACCACTTCCGGCGCGGCGCGACACATAAATTCAATGGCATCTTGATCGCCAAGATAATCCGACCCTTTCACCGTGTCGTACATGTGCCAATGCCAATTGTCCTCGCTGATGTTGCCCAACGATGCCGCAATACCACCTTGTGCCGCTACCGTGTGCGAGCGTGTGGGGAAAACCTTGGATAAAACCGCCACCTTCAAGCCCGCCTCAGACAATGCCAAAGCCGCACGCATCCCCGCGCCACCCGCCCCCACGATTACAACGTCAAATGTGCGTTTCGCCACTGCCATCACATTCCCCACAAAATTTGTACTGCCCAAATCGAATACAGCAGCAGCGCCATTATCACCAATACATATATAACAAGGCGTGTTCTTGCCGACTTGACATAATCCATGACAATGTCACGCACCCCAATCCATGCGTGGTAGAAAACAGCAAGCAGAAACAGCAAAGAGCACGAACGCATCACCAAATTCGAAAACAACCCCGTCCAGGTGTTGTAATCAAGACCGATCCAAGCATTGCTTTCAAAACTGGAATGAAGCACCACATAGCCCGCTATAAACAGCGTATAAGCCACCATCAGAACAGCAGTAACACGCTGCGCCAACCAATCCCGCAATCCATAATGAGCGCCGGTTACGATGCGATCTACCATAGCCATGCCCCTATAAGCAAGGTTAAACTCATACTCACAAACAACACCCACTTGCTGCTGGCACGTGCCTGCGCCAGCCCTACACCAACATGCATGTCTATCGCGAGATAGCGTATTCCGGCGCAAAGGTGGTGTAAAAACGCCCACATCAGGCTGATTAAAATTAATTTACTGAAGGGATATCGCAGCACCGCGGCCAATTGAGTATATGTTTCGATAGAAAACAGGCTGTTCTGCAGCATCCTCAGAAAC
>JANMWF010000096.1:0-4597 GCA_031393845.1 Nitrosomonadales bacterium
GGCTTCGACATCATCTTCTTCTGGGTGGCGCGCATGGTGATGATGACACTGCACTTCACCGGCAAGGTGCCATTCCGCGAGGTGTATGTACATGGCCTGATCCGCGACGCGGAAGGACAAAAAATGAGCAAATCCAAGGGGAATGTACTAGACCCGCTGGATCTCATTGACGGCATCTCGCTGGAAGATTTGGTAGCTAAGCGCACTAAGAATCTGATGAATCCCAAGCAGGCAGAAAGTATTGAAAAACAGACACGCAAACATTTCCCGGACGGCATCCCGGCCTTCGGCACTGATGCGATGCGCTTCACCTTCGCCAGCCTTGCCTCGCATGGGCGCGACATCAAATTCGACCTGCAACGCTGTGAAGGTTACCGCAATTTCTGTAACAAGTTATGGAATGCCACGCGCTTCGTACTAATGAATTGCGAAGGCCAGGATATCGGGCTGGACGAATCATTGCCGGTTAAATTCAGTGCGGCAGACAAATGGTTGATTAGTCGTTTGCAACAGGCGGAAACTGAAATGGCGGACCACTTCGACCACTATCGTTTCGACATGGCGGCACGCACGCTGCATGAGTTGGTGTGGGACACCTACTGTGATTGGTATCTGGAATTGGCCAAGGTGCAACTCAGCCCTCACTCCGGCAACCCAGTCCCAGCGAAAGAAGAGGCTTTAAATGCCGCACGGCAACGTGCCACGCGGCGCACCTTGGTGCGTGTACTGGAAACCATACTGCGCTTGGCGCACCCCATCATCCCCTTCATAACCGAAGAGTTGTGGCAGAAAGTTGCGCCGCTGGCCGGCAAACAAGGCGACAGCATCATGCTGCAGCCCTATCCGAAAGCCAACCCCAAGCTGATTGACCCAATTTCCTTGCAACGAATCAGCCTGCTACAGGAAATGGTCACTGCCTGCCGCAAGCTGCGAAGTGAGATGAATCTGTCTCCAGCGGAGAGAGTGCCACTGATTGCAAGTGGCGATGCAGCTATCCTGCAAGGCTTCGCCCCTTACCTGCAAGCGCTGGGAAAATTAAGCGGAGTTAGCCTGCTGGATGCACTGCCTGATACCGATGCGCCAGTCGCCATCGTCGGTAACTTCAAGTTGATGCTGGAAATTGAAATTGACGTGGCCGCAGAGTGTGAGCGTCTGGACAAGGAGATTGCCCGTCTTACAGGTGAAATCAGCAAGGCCCAAGGCAAGCTGGGCAATGCCAGTTTCGTCTTGCGCGCCCCGCCGCAAGTGGTGGATCAAGAACGTAGGCGTATGAACGATTTCTCAATGATGCTGATCCAGTTGCAGGCGCAACTCGACAAGCTTGGTTAAACCTGTCGCCGACGCAGATAAAAAACGAACTCGTCACCCTGCTGTGCAGTAGACAACAAATCATTCCCGGTTTGTTTGCAAAAATCGGTGAAGTCATCCGGTGATTTTTTGTCTGTAGCAACCACTTTCAGTACCTGCCCACCTTGCATCTGTGACAGCATTTTTTTGGTACGCAGAATGGGCAAGGGGCAACTTAGCTGACGAGCATCCAATTCGATATCGAATTCCATTATGCTCATACCGCAGGGCGCGCGTTTGTTTGCGCCCAATCCGTAAGGCCACTCTGTAGCCTGATTTTCTCAGCAAAACTCAGCGCTGTAGCGCAATTCACATCATGCACGGAACCCTCGCCTATTTGAACCTGCAATTTTTGCTTGTTTATATTCATAATCTTTATTGTTAATTACTTTTTCCAGTATTTGAACGGACTCTCGCAATAATTATGCAGCAAATGCAATATTTATTATACCTTGCTAATAAGTAAACACGGGCATCCCGCCCGAATTCAAATCTGAAAACGCTGCACTCCAAACTTGGGAACCTCTAGGCAAAGCAGGTATCATATTGTCATGAAGAAATTGTTGTACATAGTGCTCTATTCATGGTCGCTGTTGTGCCGCGCTGAAGGTCTGCCCGACTTAGGCGACGTCTCGCAGGAGGCTATGACGCCGCAACAGGAGCGAAAAATCGGCGAACAGAGCATGTTTGAAATCCGCTCCGATAAAGATTACCTTGATGATGCTGAAGTCAACGATTATCTTAATCAGCTTGGCTATCAACTGGTTTCCAACAGCAACGAACCAGGGCAGGAGTTTGAGTTTTTTGCCCTCGACGACAACAGCATCAATGCTTTCGCGCTGCCCGGCGGTTTCATTGGCGTAAACACCGGGCTGATGCTTATAGCACAAAGTGAATCCGAACTCGCCTCAGTACTGGGCCATGAAATCGCCCACGTTACCCAGCATCATTTGGCACGTATGGTAGCAGGCCAGAAGGTCGACTCCGTAGCCGCTATCGCAGCTCTTGCAGTGGCTATCCTGGCTGCACGCAGTAACCCGCAAGCCTCACAGGCAGCCATTGTAGGGATGCAGGCCAGCTCCATCCAACGGCAACTGAACTTTACCCGCATTCATGAACAGGAAGCGGACCGCATCGGCCTCACCACTCTGCAAAAAGCAGGCTTCGATCCGCACGCCATGCCCATCTTTTTCGAACGCTTGCAAAAATCCACACGCCTGCTGGACAACAATATGCCGTCATACCTGCGCACCCACCCGATCACCAGCGACCGCATCGCCGATATCGCTAACCGTGTGCAACAGACCTCCTATCACTTGGTTGCCGACAGCCTCAACTTCCAGCTAGTACGTGCCAAATTACGAGCCATGCAGAAGAACTCACAGGAAGCGGTGAACTTCTTCAAAAATGCAATTGGGGAGCAAAAACACGGCAATCAGACGGCCCAGCGTTACGGTTTGGCACTGGCACTGCTGCGCGCCGGACAGGTCGCACGCGCCACGCAGGAATTCGCCCCGTTGCAGACACTGGCATCACAAAATCCAATGATCGCGACGCTGGCCGGACAAATCAGGCGTGCAGACAAAAACAACACAGGCATCACTGCATTCTACCGTAGCGCCACACAGAATTTCCCCCAGCACCGAGCGCTAGCCTATGACTACATCGAACTGCTGCTGGAAGCCAATCGCCTTGAAGACGCGCTCAAACTACTCACCGAACAAATAATCGCTCATCCCAATGACCTGCGTCTGCAAGAACTACAGGCACGTAATTACGCGGCACTGGGTAAACGACAAGAAGAGCACCACGCGCTGGCCTACACCTACATTTTGCGCGGCAACTTGCTCAGTGCAATTGAACAACTGGAATTGGCCAAGGCAGCGGGCACCGATTTTCACGAATTGTCGATCATTGAAAGTGAGCTGAAACAGTACAAGGAGATCGCGGCGGCGCACGCGAAAAAGAAATGATGCGTTATTTCTTTTTCTGCGACCACCCTACCATCATACAAGCCATCTCATTACCCAGCTCACAACCTCTCTTCATTTGAGGCAATGCCTGTTCACCCTTATGCAACCCCATGAGCGACAGCCCCTTGCCGTAATAAGCTCGCGCATCATCCGGCTTGAGTGCAATCTCCACATCAAATTGCGCAATCGCCTCCTGATAATGCCCCGAGTTCACATAAGCCATCCCCAGCGGAAAACGAAGCGCGGCGATTTGCGGACTGAGTGCTACTGCCCGTTTATAATCTGCGATAGCATCGTCCCATTTGTGCATAGCCGCTTCGGCCTGCCCCCGATTATAGAAAATCCGATCAGCACCCGGTGCTTGTTCGCTATGCAACAATAGTGCGGCATCATTCCACAAGCGATAGTTGTCCGCAAATACCCACAAACGGTTCCACGCCAGCGGCACCAACAGCAGCACCATGAATACCAGTCCAAGCAGCGTTCTGCGACCGGGCAATTTGGCCAGCATCAACGGAAAGAACAGCATCATGCCAGGCAGCCACAGATAACTGCGGTAAAGCACGAAGGGTTCCTGCACCCGTATGGAGGAAAACTCCACTACAAACTGCAACCACGGATACAGCAACGCTAACCCGGCGAGTCCTGATACGCCGCCACGCAATAGCAATCTGCAGCTCAACGCGCCATATGCCACGAAAGCCAACGCTCCTGCCCAGCCTTGCCATGCTGTCCAACTGGCAATGAAGGGTTCGCGCATATCAACCGACATCCATGCCGGATTGGGCAAACACCATAGCAACAAATACTTGAAGAACAAACCTGATTGAGACAGCGCACTCAGCAGGTGCAACATGGGTGTGCTCTCGACTATCCCTTGTTGCTCAAACAGGGCGGCGGACATCGCCTCGTAGGGCGTGCCGAACACTCCTTTGACACGTAGCGCAACAAATATACCGATAGCGGCGAATGCGCCCCATGTTGCCCACAGCGCGCGCTTATCCAGTTTATTTTTATCGCGGAGTAAAATTGTCAGCGCCGCCAATAACCCGGGTATCATCACGCTGTGCTCTTTGGAAAAACAGGCCAGGAAATAAGCTGCAACTGCAAGCGCCAGCCAGCGCTTCTGCCCGGTCAGCAAACCGCGCACATAAGCCAGTTGCATCAGCAACGCGAATAGCGTCGCCATCAGAATGCTGCGCTGAATCACATAGCCGACGGCATACACCGCCACCGGATGGCAAGCGAACACCAGCGCACCCAGCCATGCGCCCCAA
>JANMWF010000109.1:0-2465 GCA_031393845.1 Nitrosomonadales bacterium
TGCAAATCGGGCATTTAAATAAATCCTAATAATAAAGGCGACAAATTGGTACAACCTAATTTTCAATTCGAAAAGCGTCAAAAAGAATTAGCCAAGAAAAAAAAGAAAGAAGAAAAAAAACAGCGCAAATTAGAAGATAAAACCCCGTCTTCCTCAGACCAATCCGATCACGCTAACGATGAAAGCTCGTCCGCCTAAATCAGTACAGTGCAGTTTTCGGTGGCTGGCTTGTCGGTAAAGCGCGAGAGTAATGCCTGATACCTACACTGATTGCCCCAAGTGCGGATACAAGTTACCGCAATCTTTACCGAGCAATGCCGCATGCCCTGCCTGCGGCATTTATTTTTTTAAGTGGCAATCAGTGACAGAAGTACCCGTGACCTACGATGCCGAGCCAGGCACGACCACTCGCAATTGGCGCGAACGCATGCAGGATTTTCTCACTCCCAAGGAACAGATCGATAAGCTATCTTTCTATGGACGTTGTCTACTGCTCGTACTTCTGGCATGGTGGAGCTGGAAACTGTTTGCTTACGATTACCGTAGCGGCGAGATAGGCGGTTCCTTCATGCACAATATCCTGCTCCCCATCCACGAAGCCGGGCACGTGTTGTTTATGCCCTTCGGTCAGTGGCTCACCATCCTCGGCGGCAGCTTGTTCCAGCTGGCATTACCCGGCGGGATTGCCGTTGCCTTTATCTGGAAAAATCGCGACAACTTCGGCGCAGCGATCGGGCTATGGTGGGCAAGTGTCAGCTTGATAGACCTTGCACCTTACATTTATGATGCACTGCGACCGCAATTAATTTTGCTCGGAGGTAGCGTCGGCGAAGACGGCCCGCGCGACTGGATATATTTACTCGACAGCGTTGGTCAGCGGTCCAATGCTCAACACTGGGGCGCGCTGGCGCATACGCTTGGCGGCTTGATTATGCTTGCCGCGCTGAGTTGGGCAAGTGCTGTGTTGTGGCGGCAGCGATTGAAATTGACTAAGTCATTGAGCGCCGACTAGATGTGCTCAATGTCCGCGAGTGGATGGTATTTTTAGCAACACCCGTTCCACCTGCGCACTGTCATTCCCATCGCTCAACCATACCTGTCCATCCTGAATGGTGCATTGCAACTGCATGTTGCGCTGAGCCAGCTTGGCGATGGCGCGCGTATTTTCCATTGGCAGGTTAATGACGCTCAGATTCTTGAGCCGTTCGAATTGACTGCTGTTTTGTGCGAACCACATATCTGCGACGCGACCGCCATAGGTGTAAACAATCACCTGATTAGAGCGGCCGCAGGCTTTACGTATTAGTTTTTCGTCGGGAAGCCCGACGTCTATCCATAACTCAATCGCACCCGTTAAATCTTTCCGCCACAAATCCGCCTCATCATCAGCGGTCATCCCCTGGCCGAATTCCAGATATTCATGGGCATGCAACGCAAAGGCCAACAACCGCACCATCATGCGCTCGTCTGTTTCAGAAGGATGTCGTGCAAGAGTAAGCACGTGATCTTGGTAATAGTGACGCTCCATGTCCGCGATTTGCAGATTGACTTTGAAGATAGTTGATTTGATAGCCATATAGCTCCTGGATCCGTCTTGTGCAGAAGTAGGCTCCTGCCAAATTATTCCACCACCCGGCCACGCAAACTTTTAGTTGCACCGTGCTTGGCTTTACTGTCCATACGCTTTCTCTGCGAACTGCGCGTAGGTTTTGTTGCACGACGGACGGTGGGCAATACCGCGATACGCTGCACCACCTCTTTCAAGCGTCGTAATGCTTCACCACGATTCATTTCCTGACTGCGAAATTCCTGTGCCTTGATGATTACCACGCCATCTTTGGTGATACGGTGATCGTGTAGTTCAAGGAGCCGCGCTTTAAATGTCTCCGGCAACGATGAGGCATTGATATCGAAACGCAGATGCACAGCGCTGGAAACCTTGTTGACGTTCTGTCCACCCGCTCCCTGTGCACGCACGGCGGTTAACTCGATCTCATGATCAGCAATGGTAACGTTGTGGGAGATATACAGCATGAAGCTTATACAAGCACTGTGATGCGCACGTCGCCTAGGGTCACCACTGACCCTACACGTATTTTGCAGGTTTTACGCAATTCCACGTGCCCGTCCACCGATACCACACCTTCCGCGACCAGCACCTTACCCGCGCCGCCGCTATCGCACACGCCAACCATTTTCAGCAGTTGGTTTAGCTCGATAAATTCGCCATTAAGCTTGAATTCAAATTGTTGCATGGAAATCTTTATAGAAAAAAATCCACTACAACTTCACTGCGTGTTCGCGCGTGGTGTGGAAAACTATTTTTGGCCAGCGTTCCTGGGTGAGCTTGAGGTTGACGCTGTTCAGTGCGAGATAGGCCATGTTGCTGGCGGCATCATAGGCGACATTGTGCGACAGGGCCTTCTCAAAATCGGCGAGCATTTTTTTGTCGTCACAAGTTACCC